>CAYJEC010000335.1:3412-4392 GCA_964369025.1 uncultured Ideonella sp.
CGCGACGAGTTCTACGCCGCGCCCGGACCAGTCCCGGCAGAGATCATCGAGCAGTTGGCGCAGCGTGTCGGCGCCGACCTGGTCAGCAAACAAGGCGCGCATGTCCCTCAGCGGCATCGGCTGGTTGGCGCAAATGAGCGCTGTTTCAAGCACGCGCTTGGCCTCTTGGGTGTTCATCGATACGGTGTCACAGGGGTGCGTTCATGCGGCGCCTCCCTTTGGAGGCGAGTCGCTGGCTGCGGTCCGGTCGCGCGGGCTGACCCTGCGCGAACTGGCCGCGGGCATTTCTTGGCTACGGTTCGTGGGGCGGCTGCGGCACGTCGGCTCGACGGTTGGCGGCATGCGGCCCAACTTCGGGGGCACGGCCCCCGCCCTGAAGGCGGCACCGGCGGGCAGCGGGTGCCCTTGGATAGTGGGCACGAGGCGCCTGGACCGGAAGGGTCGGCTGTTGGGCGCATTGTAGCCTCGCGCACAGCACCATGGGCCAGTGCGCTGCCCGCATCTGTCAGGGCGGCGCCACAAGTGCCCAGGCTGTGGCGAAGTCTGGCGGGGGGGCCACCGAAAAACACAGGGGCTGGCGATTGATTGGATGGCAAAGATCCAGTTCGGCGGCGTGCAAGGCCTGCCGCTGCATGCCCAGCGCCGGCCGGCCACCGTAGACGGCATCCGCGACCAGCGGGTGGCCCCGGTACGACAGGTGCACGCGGATCTGGTGCGTGCGGCCGGTGTGCAGCACGCAGCGCAGCGCGCTGATGCCATCGCGGCAGGCCACCGGCAGCACGTCGGTGCGCGCTGGTTTGCCCGAGGCGGTGACCGCCATCCGCACGCGCACCGCCGGGTCACGACCCACGGGCGCGTCCACAGTGAACGGTTGCCGGCCCACATCACCATGGGCCAGTGCAAGGTACCGGCGGTGGATGTCACGCGCAGCGAGATCACGTACCAAGGCGGTCACCGCTTCGAGCGTCCTGCCCACGACC
>CAYJEC010000336.1:0-4379 GCA_964369025.1 uncultured Ideonella sp.
TCGACGACCTGCGGCGCCTGGCCCGGGTACTCGGTGTAGACGATGACCTGCACATCCGACAGGTCGGGCAGCGCATCGAGCGGAGTCTTCATGACGGCGACGACACCGCCGAGGACGACGAACAGGGTGGCGAGCAGAACCAGGAACGGGTTCTTGCCTGACCACTGGATGATTCTGGACAGCATGACGTCCTCTGCTCAGTGGCCAGAGTGCGAGGCGGCCGGGGTGCTTGTGGCCGGCGTCGGGGGCTTGGTCGGCGGGGCCGCCGCAGCGATCGAGGTCACCACGTACTCGCCGGGCTGGCGCTCGACGAACTCGAAGCGGACCGCTTGGCCTGCTTTCAAGCCGCTCAACAGGGATGCGTTCGCGGCCTTGAACTCCATCATCATCGCCGGCCACTTCAGGGTCAGGACCGGCCCGTGATTGAGGTTGAGCGTGCCGGCCTTGATATTGATGCCGCCGACAGTGCCTTCGGCCTTGTGGCCTATCGAGGGAGGCGCCGATGCCGGGGCAAGCGCTACAGCGGGAGCCATGGCCACGCCACCGGACGCGGCGGCATCGGCGCCCTTGGCGGGGCTGCCATGCCCGGCGTGACTGCCAAAGCCGCCCACGACCGCCTTCAGGTTGCTCTCCGCGTCGATCAGGAAGTTCGCAGCGACGACGACCTGCTCACCGTCCTTCACACCCTTGAGAATCTCGACGTGGTTTTCGCCACGTCCGCCGATGTCGACTTCTCGCGGCTCGAACCGGCCTTCATTGACCTGGACGAGCACGATGCGCCGGGTACCCGTGTCGATCACGGCCGAGTCCGGCACGCTCAGCACCGGCGCCTTGCCCCCGACCGAGACCTCCACCTGGGTGAACATCGCCGGCTTGAGCTTCTGGCCCGGGTTGGCCATCTCGACCCGAACGGGGATGCTGCGTGTCTCCGCCTTCAACGTGGGGTAGATGTAGGTGATGCGGCCCTCGAAGGCCTCGTTGGGGTAGGCCGTGGTGGTGACACGCGCCTTCGCCCCGCTCTTGACCAGGCCGATCTCCTGCTCCGACAGGTCGGCGATGACCCAGACCGACGACAGGTCCGTCACCTGGTAGAGCATCTCGCCCGGCATGAAGCGCATGCCCTGAAGCGCCTTCTTCTCCGAGACGACACCCGACACCGGTGAAGGAAACAAGATCGTGCGTTGCGGCTGGCCGGACTTCATCAGCGCGGTCACCTGCGATGGCGACAGGTCCCAGTTGCGCAGGCGCGCCAGGCTGGAGTCGGCGAGTTGTCGCATGCTGGCCTGCGCCTCGGCGCCTGCGTCCTTCATCGCTTCGAGCCCCTGCATCGCGATGGTGTACTCACGCTGCGCCGACATGAGTTCGGGGCTGTAGGCCTCGAACAGGGGCTGGCCCTTGGCCACGGGTTGCCCGGTCGCATTGACATGGAGCCGCTCGACGTAGCCCTCGAACTTGGCAGTGACTGCGAAGACGCGCCGCTCGTCGGGCTCGATGCGACCGGCGGCGCGGACGGTCTTACCGAGCATGCGCATCGCGGCGGCCTCGGTGCGCACGCCGAGCTTCTGGATCTTCTCAGTGCTGATGCGCACTTGGTTGGGCGGCGCAGGCTCGGCACCTGGCGCGGATTCGTCTTCGCCTTCATAGACCGCGATGTAGTCCATGCCCATCGGGTCCTTCTTCGGCGTCGGCGAAGTGTCGGCCAGCCCCATCGGGTTGCGGTAGTAGAGCAACTTGCGCTGCTTGGACGCCGCGGCAGGTTCGGCGGCTGCGTTGGCGACGGAACCGTCGGCCGGGTGCGACTGCGAGCGTGCACCCAGCCAGTAGCTGCCTGCACCGACCGCCCCCAGCAGGACGATCGCGGGCACGATGATGGTGGTCTTCACAGGTCTTCTCCAAGAATGCGTTCCATGTCGGCCAGGCGCATCTGCGCTTCGACTTGCGATTTAAGGATCTCCTGTCGGGCCTTTCGGATGGCCCGCTGGGCTTCGAGCAGCATCGAGAACTCGGCCTTGCCGTTCTCGTAGGCGGCGAGCGCGGACTGCAGGCCCAGCTCGGACTGCGGTAGCAGTTGCGTCTTCACGAGTGCCTCGGTGCGGCGCGCGGCCTCCAGGCCGGCCAGATTGACCGCGAGGTCGCCAAGCAGTTGCTGCGACAGGCTTTCGGCGCGCGACCGCGCCGCGGACACCATCGCCTCGGATTCGCGTTCCTGGCCGCGGCGGGACTCCTGCTGCAGCGGGATGCTCAGCTCCACCATGACGCCCCAGGTCGTGATGCGCGAGCCCATCTGCGACGGCGACACGCCGACGGTGAGGTCTGGGTAGCGATTGCGCTGGGTGAGGTCGCGGTTCTTCTGGGCCACTGCCACGCGGGCCAGTTCGGCCTGGATCAGCGGGTTGCGGGCACGGGCGCGCTCGGCAAGCACGGCGGCATCGGCTGTCGCCACGGGCGGGATCGGACGCAGGACCAGGGGATCGGCCAGCGGCGCCGCGCTGTCACGGGCGAGCAGCGCATTCAGCTTGGCCCTGATCTGGCGCTTTTCACCGTCGAGTGCGATCAGCTCGGAACGCATCGCGGTCTGCTCCAATTGGGCGCGGATCGCATCCGACTGGCCCACAAGCCCACCGGCGTAGCGGGCTTGGGAGACCTGCTCCAGGCGCGCCATCAGGGCGAGCACTTCGTTCGCGAGCCGCTCGTTGCCGGCGGCCCGGTAGTACTCGGCGTAGGTGGCCTTGATGCGCGCCGACAGCTCGATCCAGGCGGCGTCGCTGCGTGCGTCGGCCTGGCGCGCATCTGCGGAGGCAGCTTCGCGCTTCAGCTCGCGCTTGCCCCACAGCGGCAGCGACTGCATCAGCGTGTACTTGGTCTCGCCCACCTTCGACGGCAAAAGATTGGGTGATGCGTTCGTGCCGTAGTTGTTGATGTTCATGAGCTCGACGCGCAGCACCGGATCGGGCAGCGCGCCGGCGGGGCCCACTCGCTGTTCGGCGGCGTCGGCTTCCGCTTGCATGGCCCTGAGTTCGGGGCTCTGCGCGCGGGCGTGGGCCAGCAGGCCCTGGAGGTCGGCCCCCAGGGCGGCCTCCTGCGCCACCACCGGGCCTGACAGGCCCGTGGTGGCGAGCAGGACGAACAACAGTGCGCACAGCCTTCGTCCGAGCGCATGGCTCGGCGCCATCGCCGCGACGGCTGACCCGCAGTTCAGCGGCCTCGTGGCTGGATGGTGAAGTGTGGTCATCGAGGGGCTCTTGGCGATCTCGACGAAGGGCGCGTGCACATCAGTTGTTCCTTTCGGCGCCGTGGTTGTGCCTCGGCAGCTTCTTGACCGGCGCGGCCGATGCAGCAGCATCAGGGGCCGTGGCTGCCGCGCCTGCCCTGCAAGGGCCGGACTTGGCTGTAGACCGTGGCGTGCCCTTTTCAGCGCCGTGGTCGTGCTTGGCCATCGGCTTGGCGCAGTCGTGGGACATCATGGCGCCGCCCATGGGCATGGAGGCGCTTGCAGCAGGAGGGGTCTGGGCGGAAACCGCCAGGGCTGCGGAGGCGAAGAGGGTGGAAACGACGAATGTGCGGATCGTGCTCATTGCAGAGAACTCCAGACGGATGGATGCATTGGGTTCGATGGACCGTCTCGCCGCGGGCGCAGCAGGGTCGAACGATTGGGGGGAGCCCGTCGAAAAGCGTTCACCACCGCAGGGTGGCAACCAGCAATCGTCGGGAATGCACTGGTCAGAGCAGCCAAGGCGGCTGTCTGCCAGTGTCAGGCGCTATAGCGCCAGACGCATGAACGCGATGGAGATTGGCAGAGCCTGCACGCCATCCCGGCGCGGCATCCGCAGCTTCACCGGCGCCAAAGCCGGTATGTGCAAGACGGGCATCGCCGTCATTGCGATCACAGAATGAGACTGGATGTCGTCGAGCGCCGACTTCAGCGGCGGAATCGAAACTGTCGCTTTGTCGCAGAAGTCCTGGCAATTCGCCTTGGACAGGTTTCCCAGATGCGTGGTTGCATCGGTACTTTGCCCCGGCAAGCCGAAACTAGCAGGCTGTGCGTGGTCGTGGATCGCCGCCTCTCGGTCCACGTCCACCACTGCCGCGATGTGACTGGTCACCGCAGCAGCCGGCGCCGTGGTGATACAGGCATTCGCAATGCCCGCCCCAACGCCGAACAGCCATAGGAGTAGCACGCGGGCTGCCCATTGGCGTAGTTGTTGGCGGTGGCGGAACATGGATACGGAATGGGTCGATGCAGTTCATCCAGTATGGTGCATGCACTTCCCGGCGAACTTGAGGCGTATCAAGGAGGCACCTGATTAGGCATGAAGCTCAGCCTACCCTCTGACCTGCCGCACTGGCGTCGGCGCCGCGGCCGCCGCGTGGCCGAGCAG
>CAYJEC010000337.1:0-4379 GCA_964369025.1 uncultured Ideonella sp.
GGTGGAGTACCAGCGCGGGCGGTTCATGTTGATGCCACGCGCGAGGCTGTTGTTGGCCGGGTTCAGCAGGTTGCTGTTGTTGTTGCCGGTGTTGGTGGTGCCGGTGCCTGTCCAGTTGTCGCCGCCGGCGATGAAGACCGAAGGGTTCTCGGCCTCGGGCAGAAGCACCTGCGAGCTGCAGAAGATGTCGGTGGCGGTACCGTTGGCCAGCGTGGTGTGGCCGGCGCCGGGCGCCTGGGTGCTGTCCCACAGGTCGTAGCCGAAATAGGCCGTCTGCCTGCCGCTACCGTCGGTGCCATAGCTCATCACCCGGCCGTCGGGCATCAGCACCGCGTGCACGGTGATCAGCGGCCAGCTCTGCAACGTGCCGTACATCCCCCGGGTGGCGGCGTCGGCCGGGATGGTGGTGCCTGGCGGCAGGCTGGTGGCGCGGGCACGGCGAGCGCTCTGGGCGGCCGGCTCGGCGTCGTCCTGGCCGCCGCCGCAGGCGGCAAGCAGCATCACAGACGCCAGCGCCAGACTCGACAGGCCGAGCGATGCCCGGGCCGCCACGGGCCCCGATTTCTCTTGTGGGTTCATGCCGCCCTCCAGCGGTTTTCGTTGGGGGCGATGTTCTACGTTTGGTTACGTGTCGTTCACCCCCTGTTCAGGGGGGAGCGCCGTGCAAACCGCACAGACCAGCGTGGATCAGGGCATGCCACTCTCGAACCAGCGGCGAATGAGCTGGCGCTCGTCCTCGGTGATCTGGGTGGCGTTGTTCATCGGCATCAACTTCAGGATCACGGCCTGCTGGAGAACGGCCTGGGCCTGGCTGCGGATCAGCGCCTCGGTGTGCAGGGCCACATTCTTGTTCTGAACCTCGGCGTTGTGGCACAGCACGCAGCGTTGCTGGATCACCGCCTGCACCTGCTTGAAGCGCACCGGTTCTGCCGACGCACCAGCACGAGGCGAGGGTGACGGCGCCAGCGCCACGGCCACACTGAGCAGCAGCAGCACGCCGACGATGGCGCCCAGCCAGGACACCGGCCGGCCGTCCCGCAGCGACGCGTGTCGCGCGACAAAGGCGTGCCGGATCAGCGCGCCGGCCGTCATCAACAGCAGCAGAACCACCCAATTGAAGCGCCCCTGCACCAGCCAGCCGTAGTGGTTCGACAGCATGGCCACCAGCACTGGCAAGGTGAAGTAGGTGTTGTGGACGCTACGTTGCTTGGCACGCTGCCCATGCACAGGGTCGACCGGCTGGCCTGCCTTCATCTGCGCCACCACGGTGCGCTGGCCCGGGATGATCCAGAAGAAGACATTGGCGCTCATGGCGGTGGCGATCGCCGCACCGGTGAGCAGGAAGGCCGCGCGGCCAGCAAACCAGTGGCAGGCCAGCCACGCGGTGGCGGCCACCAGCAACAGCACGCCGGCCGCCACGATGCGGTCGCCGCCCGGCCGCTGGCCGAACACGCGGCAAAGGCCGTCGTAGACGGCCCAGAACACCGCCAGAAAGCCCAACGCCACCGCCACGGCGGCTGGCGCGGACCATTCGAACACCGTCTTGTCGATCAGGAAGCTGCCGGCATTGAACAGGTACAGCACGGTGAACAGGCCGAAGCCGGTCAACCAGGTGCTGTAGCTCTCCCAGTAGAACCAGTGAAGATGGCCAGGGAGCGTGCGGGGCGCGACAAGGTATTTCTGCGGGTTGTAGAAGCCGCCGCCATGCACGGCCCAAAGCTCGCCGTCGACACCCTGGGCCTTCAGCGCCGGGTCGGTGGGCTTGGTCAGGCTGGAGTCGAGGAAGACGAAATAGAACGACGAGCCCACCCATGCGATCGCGGTGACGACATGGGCCCACCGCAGCAGCAGGTTGGCCCAGTCCAGCAGGTACGCGTCCACGCAAGGGCTCCTTCGTTTGCCGGATTCGCCCGCTCAGGGTTTCAGATCGGCCGCCTTGATGGCCGGCGCCCAGTCGTTGATCTGCTTCGCCACGAAGGCGGCGAAATCGGCCGAACTCATCTTCACCGCCGTGATGCCCAGTTCCTCGAACCGCTTGAGGGTGGCGGGGTCGGCCACGATATCGGCCAGCGCCTTGGCCCGCTTGTCGGTGACCTCCTTGGGAAGACCGGCCGGACCGGACACGCCGAAGTAGTTCTCGGCCACCAACTGCGGCTGGCCCATCTCCACCACCGTCGGCACATCGGGCAGCAGCGGCGTGCGCTGGCGCGTCGTGACGGCCAGGGCCTTGATCTGCCCACTCTTGATCATCGGCACGAAGGCAGTCACCACGTCGATGCCCAGCGGGATGGTGCCAGCGATCAGGTCGGTGGTCATCGGCGCGCCACCGCGATAAGGCACATGCGTCATGGCCAGCTTCATGTCGTGCTTGATCATCTCCCCCACGACATGGCCGATCGAGCCGGGCCCGCCACTGCCGAAGTTGAGCGTACCGTCGGCAGCCGCCTTGGGCAGATCCTTCAGGCTGCCCGGGCCGGTTTTCGGGTTGGCCATGATGGCCACGGGCGCCACCCCGAGCATCGCGATGTGGGTGAACTGCTTGACCGGGTCATAGGGAGACTTCGGCACCGTCCATGGGCCAATCGACAAGGGCGTGCTGTTGGACAGCATCAGCGTGTAGCCGTCGGCTGCCGACCGCACCACCTCCGCGCCGCCGAGGGTTCCCCCGGCGCCGGGCTTGTTGTCGACGATCACCGGCTGGCCCAGCGCCTTCGCCAGTGGCTCGGAGATGGCGCGCGCGACGATGTCGCTGGCGCCGCCCGCCGCGAACGTGACGACCAGACGCACCGGCTTGTCGGGCCAGGCAGCCTGGGCCAGACTGGTGGTCAGGAGCAGCGCAGCGGCCGCCAGTACGTGAAGCGATCGGGTCATGGGATTCCTTGAAGTGATAGGAGACGTGCAGCAACCGGCGTGCCAACGCGACCGGCGAGGGTCATGAACCGCGGTAGGTGCTGTAGGCCCAGGGGCTGACAAGAAGCGGCACGTGGTAGTGGCCGGAGGCGTCGGCGATGCCGAAGTCGAGCTGCACCACGTCAATGAACGGCGGCTCGGGCAGCTGCAGGCCCCTCGAGCGGAAGTACGGTGCCACCTCGAACAACAGGCGGTAGCGCCCCACCGCCATCGCAGCGGCGTCGAGCAGCGCGCCATCGGCGCGGCCATCGTCGTTCAACGTGAGTCGCTGCAAGGTCTGGGCGGCGTCGCCCTCGAGCCGCTGCAGTGTCACCGACATGCCGGCCGCCGGGCAGCCGTTGGCGGTGTCGAGCACATGCGTACTGAGGTGTCCCATGGGTGTCTTTCGCGTGGGCAGGCCGCGCTTGCGGCCTCCGGAAAAGTGTATACACTTTGGCATACACGTCAAGCGATTCGAACCCCGAGATGTCCGCCGCCCGCAACCCGCTGAAGGCCATCCGCGCCACCGGCCGCCGGGCCACGCCAGTGCCGTCGCCAGCGGACCCGGCGCCGGACACCGCCACCCGGCGGATCGTCGAATCCATCACCACGGCCATCGTCGAGCGGCGCCTGATGCCCGGCACCAAACTGGCCGAGCAGCAGATTGCGGACATTTTCAAGGTCAGCCGCACCCTGGTGCGCCAGGCCTTGAACCAGCTCAGCCGAGATCACCTGGTCACGCTGGAACCCGCGCGGGGTGCCTTCGTGGCCCGCCCCAGCGTGCAGGAGGCTCGGCAGGTCTTCGAGGTGCGCCAGCTCGTCGAGTCGGCCATGGTCCGGCAACTGTGCGCCAGCGTCACGCCGGCCCAGATCGCCGAGCTGAACGCCCACCTGGCCGCCGAGTCCGACGCCGTGGCGCGCACCGATGTCGCCGGGCGCACGCGCCTGCTGGCTGACTTCCATGTCGTGCTGGCCCGGCTCACCGGCAACGAGGTGCTGGCGCAACTGCTGGCGGACCTGTGCTCGCGCAGCGCCCTCATTGCGCTGATGTACCAGTCCTCGCATTCCGCCGAGCACTCGCACGACGAACATGTGCAGTTGGTCGAAGCCCTGGCGCGGCGCGATGCCCGGGCAGCCGTTCGGTTGATCGGCAGCCACCTCGGCAACGTGGAGCGCAACCTCAAGCTCGACCCGCGGGTCAGCGATCTCGCCACCGTGCTCCAAACCTGAACGGACCACCATGAGCCCTTCAACCCCGCGTGAACCTGCGCGCTATGCACGTGACCTGGTCGGCTACGGTCGCCACCCGCCGCAGGCGCAGTGGCCGCAGCAGGCCCGCATCGCGCTGCAGTTCGTGCTGAACTACGAGGAGGGCGGCGAGAACTCGGTGCTGCATGGCGACGCCGCCAGCGAGCAGTTCCTCTCCGAGATGTTCTCGCCGCCCGCTTTCCCGGCGCGCCACCTCAGCATGGAGGGCATCTACGAGTACG
>CAYJEC010000338.1:0-4373 GCA_964369025.1 uncultured Ideonella sp.
CGCGCGGCATGATCCGCCAGCACCAGTTCGACAAGGTCGAGATGGTGCAGATCGTTCACCCCGAGAAAAGCCACGAGGCGCTGGAGCAGATGACCGGCCACGCCGAGGCCGTGTTGCAACAGCTTGGCCTGCCGTACCGCGTGATGCTGCTGTGCACCGGCGACATGGGTTTCGGCGCCGCCAAGACCTACGATCTCGAGGTCTGGCTGCCAGCGCAGAACACCTACCGCGAGATCAGCTCATGCTCCAACTGCGAGGCCTTCCAGGCCCGCCGCATGCAGACTCGCTTCAAGAACGCGCAGGGCAAGACCGAGTTCGTCCACACCCTGAACGGCTCGGGGCTGGCTGTCGGCCGCACCCTGGTGGCCGTGCTGGAGAACTACCAGCACGACGACGGCGCGATCGACGTGCCGGCCGCGCTGCGCCCCTACCTGGGTGGCCAGACACGGCTGGTTCCCTGATGCGCCTGGCATCCCGGCCGTGAGCGGTACCGCCGCGGCCTGGGCCGCCCTGAGCCCGCTGCAGCGCGAGGTGCTGGGCGCCATGGCGCTGGGTGCCACGCCGCGCCAGCGCGGCTGGGTGGTGGAGCTGTTGGCCGACCCGGCCCTGCGCGAACCTGGCAACCCGAAGCCTGCCGACCCGATGGTGCGTGCCACTCAGGCGGCGCTGCACGAGGCCGGTTGGCTGAGCGAGGGCCCCCACCGCGGCGGCGCCCTGCGTGTCGACCCGCGGCGCATGGCCGAGGTCTCGGCCCGTTTGCTGGCGCGGGTGCCGCTGGATCGCCTGCGGCATGCGCTGGCCCGGGCCGACGGTTACCCGCAGCAGGCCGCTGCGCTGGGCATGGGCGGTCGCTTCGCGTCGGTCGAGGTGGCCGTGGCCTGGCTGCGGCTGGAGACCCTGGGCGGCGCCTCGATGGATTTCCTCGAAACCCAGACCCGCCGGCTGCCCTGGGGCGTGGACGGCATGGCCACGCTGCTGGACCATGCGCTCGGCCTGGGCCTGGACGACACCTTGTTCGCCCGCCTGCACCCGGGCATCCAGCGCGACCAGCTGATGCTGGGTTTTCGCCAATGGGATGCGCTCTGGTTGCCGCCCGTGGGCCTGCAATTGCAGGCCCTCGCCGAGGCCCAGCTGCGCGCCGACCACAGCGACGACAGCTTCCTGCTGCGCTGGGCCATGGCCGAGCATGCGCTCCTGGCGGGCGATGCTGCCCGCCTGCCCGAGATCCTGGAACCGACCGTCGATGAGGCCGGGCCCGATGGCCTGCCCGGCCGCCAGGCGCTGTACCGCGCCTTCATGGCGGCAGGCCATGCGGTTGCCGGCCAGTGGGGCGAGGCGGAGCAGGGCTTTGACGACGCCCTGGCGGTGCTTCGCAAGGCCACCGGCAAGCGCCGCGCGCTGCTGGCGCCCGCGCTGGGCACCGCCTACGCGATGGCCATGCTGGCCGAACGCCGGCCTGCGGCCTTGCACAAGGCACTGAAGTTCGCCTTGTCCGAAGGTGGCAGCCGCGAGCCCATGCTCGACAGCCCCTACGGCTTCATTGCGCTGGCACTGCAGATGCACCTGGGCGAGCGGCCGCGCGATCTGCAGCCCTTTCGCCCAGCGCGGCACCTGGGGCCGGGCCACGCCTCGCCGCTGGACCTGTGGCGCTGGTTGATGCGGGCCTGGCTCAAGCAAGGCGCCCAGGCCGAGCCGCTGACTCCCGCGGAGGCGCAATCCGCCGCTGATCTGGCTGCGCGCCTGCGTGACGCCCGGTTGCCGGCGCTGGAGGCGCTGTTCGACGCTGCCATGCGCGTGCTGGGCGGCGAGTCGGCGCCGCCCGGGTTCTTCATTGGGGGTGCCCAGGAGCGCTGGCAGGTGGCGCTGGCGGCGCTGCAGGCTGTGGCCCAGCCCGAAGGCGCCACCGGGCCGGCCGAGGCCGGCGCCACCCGCCTGCTGTGGCTGCTGCGGCTGGACCAGCACGGCCGCCCCGAGGAACTGATGCCGCACGAGCAGAAGCGCGGGCCGCGCGGCTGGGGCAAGCCCAAGCCGGTGCCGCTGGTGCGCCTGCAGCGCAGCGCCGAGGCCCTGGCACCGCAGGACGTGGCGGTGGCCCATGCGATCCGGCAAGAGCGCTTCGGCCATGCCCTTCGCATCGACCTGGCGCTCGCCGTGGGCGGCCTCGTCGGCCACCCGTCGATGGCCTTCGAGGATGCGCCGGACACCCTGGTCGAGCTGAGCGAGGCGGCGCCCGAGCTGGATGTGCAGCCCGAGGGCGCCGACCGATTGCGTGTGCGCATGCTGCCCACGATGGCCCTGGCACCCGAGGAGGCCTCCCCGCGCTGGGCCGCCAACGCCACCGAGCAGAAGGAGCTGGAGGCGCTGAAATCGGTCTGCGTGCTGCGCGACAGCCCACAGCGTGCCCGCCTGGTGCGGCTGACTCCATCGCAGCGGCGCGTGGCGCAGTTGATGGGCCCCAACGGGCTGGATGTGCCGCGCCAGGGCGCCGCCCTGCTCCAAGAGGTGCTGAGCGGGCTGGGCTCGCACTTTCGAATCCATGCCGACGACGAATCCGCCGGCCCGGTGGCGGCACGCGAGTTGCCAGCCGATTCACGGCTGCGGGCTGAGCTGGTGCCAGCCGGCGACGGGCTGCAACTGCGCCTGGTGGCCGCGCCCTTCGGGGCCGACCACCGCGCCGATGGCCCGCGCCTGATCCCCGGCAGCGGCCGGCCGCGTGTGGTGGCCACGCTGCGCAACGAGAGCCTGGGCGTGCAACGTGACCTGGCCCGAGAGCGCGCCAACCTGGAGGCGGTTCTCGACGCCTGCCCACTGCTGCCCGCGCCGGACGGCAATGCGCCGTGCGAGTGGAGCGTGGATACCGCCGAGCAGGCGCTTGGCCTGGTCGAGGCCTTGCACCGCCTGCCCGACGCGGTGGCACTGGACTGGCCGCAAGGCCGCCCGCTGCGCGTGGAGACCGCCGGCCTGGGCCAGCTGGTGCTGCGTGTACATACCCGGCAGGAATGGCTGGCCGTTCAGGGCGAGCTGAAGGTGGACGAGGAGCTGGTGCTCAGCCTGCAGCAACTGGTGGGCTCCAGCACCGGCCCGCGCAGCCGCTTCGTGCCGCTGGGCGAGGGCCGCTACCTGGCCCTGACCCAGGAGCTGCGCGAGCGTCTCGACGACCTGGCCGCCGTCGCAGAGGCCAGCCGTGCCAAGGGCGAGGACCTGGCCGCGCTGCGCATCCCCAGCGTGGCCGCCCCCTGGTTGCGTGACGTGGTGCAAGGCGCGCAGGTCGAGCACGACGCGGCCTTTGCCAGGCGGTTGGCCCGGCTCGACGAAGCCCAGCGCCTGGTGCCAGCCGTGCCCGCCACCTTGCAGGCCCGCCTCCGGCCCTATCAGCAGGAGGGTGTCGAATGGGCGCTGCGCCTGGCGCATGCCGGCCTTGGCGCCTGCCTGGCCGACGACATGGGCCTGGGCAAGACGCTGCAGGCGCTGGCGGTGCTGCTGGCTCGCGCCGCCACCGGGCCCGCACTGGTGGTGGCGCCCACCTCACTGATGGGCAACTGGCGCGCCGAGGCACGCCGCTTCGCGCCGTCGCTCAGTGTCAGTGTCTACGGCGAAGCAGGCGGCACGGTCGATCGCTCTGGTGCGCTGGCCGAGGCCCGCGCTGGCCAGGTGGTGCTGGTGTCGTATGCGCTGCTGCAGATCGACGGCGAGGCCTTTGCCGGGCGCGAGTGGGCCACGCTGGTGCTGGACGAAGCCCAGGCCATCAAGAACGCCGCGGCCAAGCGAAGCCAGGCTGTTTTTGCCTTGAAGGCCGGCTTCCGCATGGCCTTGTCCGGCACCCCGATCGAGAACCGGCTGGCCGAGCTGTGGTCCATCATGCGGGCCTGCAATCCGGGGTTGCTGGGCTCGGCGGCGCGCTTCGGCGAGCGATTCGCCGGCCCCATCGAACGCCAGCAAGACAAGCGGGCCCAGCGCCAGCTGCGCCGCCTGATCGCGCCCTTCATCCTGCGGCGTACCAAGGCCCAGGTGCTGGACGACCTGCCGCCGCGCACCGAGCTCGTGCTGCGGGTGGAGGGCGACGCAGCCGAGCAGGCCCACTACGAGGCGCTGCGGCGTGACGCGCTGATGGCCGCCGAGCGCAGCCTGGCGGGTGACGCGCCGGGGCAGTCGCACCTGAACATCCTGGCCGGCCTGACCCGGCTCCGCCGCGCCGCCTGCGACCCGCGCCTGGTCAGCCCCCAACTCGCGCGGCCCGGCCCCAAGGTGCGCGCCTTTGCCGAGCTGGCGGCAGAGCTGGTGGCCAACGGCCACAAGGCGCTGGTGTTCAGCCAGTTTGTCGACTTTCTCGCGCTGCTGCGCGAGCCGCTGGATGCGGCCGGCATCGCCTACCA
>CAYJEC010000339.1:0-4369 GCA_964369025.1 uncultured Ideonella sp.
CTGCGGGCCACCAATGCCGTGGGCACCGTGACCACCACCGCTGCGTGGCTGCGCGTGCTTCCCGTGCCCACGGTGCCCGTCATCACCCAGCCGCCGGTCGACGTCACGGTTGCCGCCGGCCTGGGCACCCAGTTCACCGCGCAGGCCAGCGGCGGCAATCTGGTCTACCAGTGGCAGCGCAGCGACGCCAATGGCCCGTTCGTGGACATCACCCAGGCCGGCGACATGGCCACCTACGTGCTGTCCAACACCAGCGCCCTGGACAACGGGGCCCGCTTTCGTGTCCGCGCCAGCAACAGCGCGGGCTCGACCCTGAGCGCCCACGCCACGCTCACCGTCACCTTCGAGGTCGGCCGGTTGGTCACTCGGCTGTCCGGGGGCGCACGCCACAGCATGGCGTTGGATGCCTCTGGGCGCTTGCTGGCCTGGGGCGCCAACGACCTGGGGCAGGCTGGGCGTGCCGCCGATGTGTCGACGGTCGTGCTGCCCGGGGCCGTCACCATAGCGGGGCAGGAACTGCGGGACGTGGCCACCTTCTCCACCGGAGCCAACCACACCCTGGCGCTGCTGACATTTGGCGCCGTGTTGCGCTGGGGCAGCAACGAGCGTGGCCAGTTGGAGCTGGACATGAGCACCGCTTTCCGTGCCGAGCCGCTGATGATGTCTGATTTTGTGATCTCTGGGCGCGGGGTGGTGGCGGGCGTCCAGTCGTCCGGCGTGCTCCAGAACATGGTCGGTTCACCCACCCGCGTCTGGGGCATGGGGGCCGTGGGTGACGGCCAGTTCCACGGCTCGCTTTCGTGGACGCCGACCACCGGGTCACCCAGTGGCCTGGTGGACATCCCCGGCCTGACGCTCCTCCGTGGTTCCTTTGGCGTGGCGCACTCTTTGGGAATTCGTGACGACGGCCGTGTCTTTGCCTGGGGCGACAACGGCTTCGGGCAACTCGGGCTGGGCGACGAGGTAGCCCGGTTGGAGCCCACGCAGGTGCCCGGCCTGTTCGACGTGGTCAAGGTCCAGGCCGGCAATGCGCATTCGGCGGCGCTGACGTTGGACGGGCGTGTCTTCACCTGGGGCCTGAACGATGTGAACCAGCTCGGCGGCAATGCCCCCCCGAACGCCGAGATCAGCACGCCTCGCCCGGTGCCGCTGCCGGCCGTGATCATCGACCTGGCCTGCGGCGACAACCATTGCCTGGCGCTCGCCTTCGACGGCCGGGTCTTCGGCTGGGGCGGGAACTTCTACGGGCAGGTGGGCGATGGCACCACGGCCGACGTGGCCACGCCGCGCGAGATCACCGGGGCCGGCTGGAGCACCCGTGCACTGGGTATCGGCGCCGGGCGGTTCCACAGCCTGGCCTACGACACGCAGGGCAGCGTCTGGGCGTGGGGAAGCAACGGCGGCGGCCAGTTGGGCCAGAGCATTACCCAGATCACCAGAAGTACCCGACCCTTGTCGGTGCCGGGCATCAACCTGCTGCCCGGCCCCTGAAAGGCGCGAGGACGCTTCGGGAACGAAAAAGCCGCCGAACGGCGAACCGTTCGGCGGCTTTCAAGCGGGAGTGCAGTCGATCAGGGGCGGTTCACGGCGGTCCACGCTGCGGCCACGCCGGTCGCTTCGGGCGAGCCAGCGCCGTACAGATCCACGGCAGCCTGGATCGTGTGGGTGCGGGCCTGGGCGAAGGTCTCGTTGGTGACCATGTACAGGTCCAGCGCGCGGTACCAGATCTTCTCGGCCGCGGCCCGGCCGATGCCGGCCACCGTGCCGTTGCCGGTGGCAATACGGGTGTTGCCGGCGATGCAGGTCTTGGAGGGCGCGCCGTTGGTCGTGCCCTCGGCCAGCAGGTAGAAGAAGTGGTTGGCCACGCCCGACGAGTAATGCACGTCGATGTTGCCCACGCCGTTGTACCAGCAGTCCGCCGAGACGCCGTCCTGGCTCGGCTTGATCATGTAGCGCAGCGCCGAGCCGGGGGTGTTGTACAGCTTCTCGCCGATCAGGTAATCCGGCGTGTCGCTGGCGTTGTTGGCGTAGTACTCGACCATGGTGCCGAAGATGTCCGAGGTGCCTTCGTTCAGGCCACCGGATTCACCCGAGTAGATCAGGCCGGCGCTGCTCTGGGTCACGCCGTGGGCCATCTCGTGGCCGGCCACGTCGACGGACACCAGCGGGTTGAAGAAGCTGCCGTCCCCGTAGGTCATGCTGCTGCCGTCCCAGAAGGCGTTGTCGTAGTTGGATGCGTAGTGCACCCGCGAACGCAGGCCGCGGCCGTCGTTGAAGATGCCGTTGCGGCCGTGGACATTCTTGAAGTAGTCCCAGGTCATGTTCTGGCCGTAGGCGGCATCGGCCGCGACCGTTTCGTCGCTGGACTCGAGGTTGTTGCCCCAGATGCTGTCCGGGCCGACATAGGTCGTCTCGACATTGGTGCCGTTGTTCATGTCGACCATGTAGTGCTTGCCGCGGGTCTTGTCCTTCAGGGTGTACTTGGTTCCCGCTTTGTTGACGTTGTCATGCAGCGCGACATTGCCGACGTACAGCGACTTGCCCGTGCCCACGTGGTCGGCCGTGTGGATGTCGTCCCAGCGGTCGAGCACCTCGCGCTTATGGGCCGAGACGATCATGTGGGCCTTGCTCGGGGTCTGGTCGGCCTGAACGCCGTGCACTTGCACGTCCCACGCCAGCACGGGCTTGTCGCCACGCGCGTAGATCACCAGGCTTTGCGAGGCGAGCTTGCCTTGCAGGTGCGGGAACTTCGCCAGCGCATGGGCGGCGGCGTCGGTGGACGAGAGGGAGGGCACCACGCTCAGGTCGATGCGGGAGGGCAGGCTCAGCGACACGTCACGCAGGGCGCCACCCGGGAGGGTGTGAACGACCAGATCGCCGCCGATGACACGCAGGCCCTTGTACAGGCGGTCGAAGCGCACATGGGTGCTGCCGTCGGCCTCTTCGCGCAGCATGCGCGCGTTGAACGCATCGCTGGGCGAGACGCGGGCGGCGTCAGCCGCCTTGCCCTTCAGGTGACCCAGGGCGCGCTGGACGGCCGGGTGATCGGCGGCCGGAGCGGCCATGGCGGCAGCGGCCGCGACTGTGGACATGGCGGCGATCGCGGCTCGGCACAACAACGTCAAATTCGACATGCAGGTCTCCAGAAGTATTGAGAACGAGGACGGCCACCCTTGGCCGGCCAAAGCGGAAGGCCAATGTACAGGGGACCGTGCGCGTCACACATCCCGCAAACGACAGGCGAGCGGCCCAAAGGTCAAGAATCGTCAACGACAGCGATGACCATCAGGCCTTCAGGAACTCGACCTGATGCCCCAGCCAACGGTGCACCTGGGCCCGGGCGGCCTCGGGATGCTGCTCCAGCAGCCCGGCTGCCACGCGTCGCGCGTGGGCCAGCAAGGGCGCGTCTTCTGCGAGGTCGGCAAAGCGCAACAAGGCGTCGCCGGACTGCCGCGCCCCCATGAATTCACCGGGGCCGCGGATTTCCAGGTCGCGCCGGGCAATTTCGAAGCCGTCGGTCGTTTCGACCATCGCGCGCAGGCGCTGCTTGCCGCTGTCCGACAGCGGCGACGAGTACATCAAGACACACACGCTGGCCACGCTGCCCCGGCCGACCCGGCCGCGCAGCTGATGCAACTGGGCCAGGCCGAAGCGCTCGGCATGCTCGACCACCATCAGGCTGGCATTCGGCACGTCCACACCCACCTCGATCACCGTGGTGGCCACCAGCACGCCCACCTCGCCCGCCTTGAAGCGGGCCATCACGGCAGCCTTTTCGGCGGCACGCAGGCGGCCGTGAATGAGGCCCACCTCGCAACCCGGCAACGCTGCGGCCAGTTGCTGGTGGGTCTCTGTGGCGTTTCGCAGCTCGGCCAGGGGGCGCCCACCGCGCGGGGGGGTTCCACCCTCGGCGTCGGCCTCGTCGACCAGCGGGCACACCCAGTAGGCCTGCTTGCCACCGGCCACCTCGTCGCGCACCCGGGCGATCAACTCCTCGCGCCGATTGTCGGCGATCACCTTGGTGACGATGGGCGTCCGGCCTGGTGGAAGCTCGTCGATGGTCGAGACCTCCAGGTCGGCGAAATAGCTCATCGCGAGCGTGCGCGGGATCGGCGTGGCGCTCATCATCAGCAGGTGTGGCTCGAGCCCGCCGCCGGCTCCGTCAGCCGCTTTCAGCTTGTGCCTCAGGGCCAGGCGCTGCGCCACGCCGAAGCGGTGCTGCTCGTCGACCACCGCCAGGCCCAGGCGAGCGAAGTGCACATCCTGCTGGATCACCGCGTGGGTGCCGACAACCAGCGCCGCGGCGCCACTGGTCACGGCCTCCAGGGTTCGCTCGCGGGCCTTGCCGCGCCGCCCTCCGGTGAGCCAC
>CAYJEC010000340.1:0-4366 GCA_964369025.1 uncultured Ideonella sp.
GCCGCCGGAGCCGATGGCGATCATGCCCTGGATGATGTGGAAGCCCTTGCCCAGCGGATCCTTGGTGGGGTCCAGCAGGGTGCAGACGCGATGCTTCTGGTAGTCGCGCAAAAGCGGCCAGGTGACATCGGGCTGGCAGATCTGATCCTCGAACCAGATCATGGCGACGATGCCGATCGCGCCGGCCAGCAGCACCGGCACGATCAGCCGCCATGACAGCCCGGCGAAAAAGATCACGTACACGCCCGCCGAGAGGATCAAGATCGCCGTGCCGAGGTCCGGCTGCTTGACCACCAGGCCCACGGGTACCAGCAGCAGAACGCCGGCGACCGCGAAATCCAGCGTCCGCAGTTGGCCCTCGCGCTTCTGGAACCACCAGGCCAGCATCAACGGCATCGCGATCTTCATGATCTCGCTGGGTTGCAGCACCACACCCACATTGAGCCAGCGGGTGGCGCCCTTCTTGGTGATGCCGAACAGCAGCGTGGCCACCAGCAGCGCCACGCCCACGGTGTAGAGTGGCACCGCGAGCGCCATCAAGCGCTGCGGGCTCACCTGCGCCACCACGAACAGGATGGCCAGCGCCAGCAGCATGTTGCGGCCATGGTCGACGAAGCGTGTGCCATGGTCGTATCCGGCCGAGTACATGGTGACCAGGCCGAAGCCGGCCAACATGGCCAGTGCCAGCATCAGCGGCCCGTCGAAGCCGCTGAACACGGGCTTCATCCGCTGCCAGATCGAGGGCCTTTCGAAAACGACGCTCATGGCTGCACCCCCGACGCCGCCGACGCGGCCGTGGCCACCGACACCGCCGGCCCTGCGGGCACCGAGATGCCCGGGCCGCCGGGCAGCGCCACGCTGGCCACTGCCCGCGGCGTGCCGAGCGGGGCGATGCCCTTGCCTTCACGCACCAGCGCCATGTCGTCTTCGCTCGGGTACTCGCCCAGCAAGAGATAGTCGAATACCCGCCGTGCGATGGGCGCAGCGGCGGCTGAGCCCCACCCGGCGTTCTCCACGATCACTGCCAGCGCGACCTGTGGCTGCTCAAGCGGGGCGAAGGCAATGTAGAGCGAGTGGTCGCGCAGGTGCTCCTCCACGCGCGACGCGCTGTACTTCTCGTTCTGTCGGATGCCCACCGCTTGCGCGGTACCCGTCTTGCCCCCGCTCTGGTAGCCAGCGCCGGCGAACACCCGGGCCGAGGTGCCGGCGATCGTCACGCCGTTCATCGCGTCGCGGATCACGGCCACGTGCTCGGGCTTGAACGGCAGCGGCTCGATGGCATGGGACGAGACCTTCTGGCGCTCGCGGGTGACCAGATCCTCGATCTCGCGCACCAGGCGGGGCTCGAAGCGCTGCCCGCCCGAGGCCAGCGTGGACACCGCGGTGGCCATCTGCAGCATCGTGAAGTTGTTGTAGCCCTGGCCGATGCCCAGCGAGATGGTCTCGCCGGCATACCACTTCTGCTGCTCGGGCTTGCGGAAGCGCTTGCGCTTCCACTCGGTGGAGGGCAGGTCGCCGGTGACCTCGCCTTCCATGTCGATGCCTGTCTTGCGGCCCAGGCCCAGGGGTTCGAGCTGGTCGTGGATCAGGTCCACCCCCATCTCGTTGGCCAGGCTGTAGAAGTACACGTTGCTCGAGCTGACGATGGCCGCACGCATGTCCTTGGGGCCAGGCCGGTCGGTCTCGGGGCTGCCGAAGTTGCGACCGCCGAAGTTGTAGACCAGGTTGTCCATGATGACCGTGCTGGCGGAGCGCTTGCCCGAGTTCAGCGCCGCCATGGCCATGAACGGCTTGTAGGTCGAGCCCGGCGGGTAGGTGCCGCGCAGGGCGCGGTTCAGCAACGGCTTGTCGATGTTTTCGTTCAGTGCTGACCAGTTCTCCTGGTCGATGCCATCGACGAACAGGTTGGGGTCGAAGGTGGGCTTGGAGACGAAAGCCAGCACCTCGCCGTTGCGCGGGTCGATCGCCACCAGCGCGCCGCGCCGGTCGCCGAACAACTGCTCGACCATGGCCTGCAACTTGATGTCGACAGACAGCACCAGGGTGTTTCCTGGCGTGGCCGGCTGGCTGGAGAGGCGGCGCATGGCCCGGCCGCCGGCCGAGGTCTCGACTTGCTCCACACCGGTCAGGCCATGCAGCTGGCTCTCGTACATCTGCTCCAGGCCCAGCTTCCCGATGTACTCGGTGCCGCGGTAGTTGGCGAGGGCCTCGTCGTCCCAGTCTTCCATGGCCGCCTTCTCGGCCTGGTTGATGCGGCCGATGTAGCCCAGCAGGTGGCTGCCGGTCTCTCCCAGCGGGTAGTTGCGGAACAACCGCGCCTTGATCTCGACACCCGGGAAGCGGAAGCGCTGGGCGATGAATCGCGCCATCTCCTGTTCGGACAGCTTGGTGCGGATCGGCAGCGATTCGAAGCTCTTGCTCTCCTCCAGCAACCGCTTGAACCGGCGCCGGTCGCGAGGGGCGATCTCGATCAACTCGGCCAGCGCGTTGATGGTGGTCTCCAGGTCCTGGACCTTCGAGGGCACGATCTCCAGCGTGTAGGCGGTGTAGTTGGTGGCCAGCACCACGCCGTTCCTGTCGATGATGCGGCCGCGGTTGGGTACGATGGGCACCACCGCCGTGCGGTTGGCCTCTGCACGCAGCGACAGCTCCTCGTGGCGCAGCACCTGCAGGTACACCAGGCGGGCCGCCAGCAGCCCGAACCCGAACAGCACGAACAGCGCAGCCGCCAGGATGCGCAGCCGGAACCGGTCCAGCTCGCGTTCCAGATCTTTCAGCTCGGTCACAGCGGCCGGTTCTTGTCAGGGTCGGGCGGGCGACGCTGCGGTGCCAGCAACAGTGCCGTGGCCACGGGCCACAGGGCCGCTTCGGCGAACGGTGCCAGCAGCAACCACCAGCCGGGGAAACTGTCGCCCACGGCCAGGCGAACGATCAGCGACACCGCGTGCGCGGCGGCGAAAAGGGGCAGGACGTGGAGCAACTGGTCGACCACGCCGAACCACAGCAGGCGCCGGTGGATGGTGATGGCCAGGTAGCTCAGCAGGGTGTAGGCCAGCGCATGCTGGCCCAGCAGCGCACCTTGATGCACATCCATGAACAGGCCAAACAGGAAGGCCCACCCCACGCCCACCCGCCGCGGCTGGTGCACGTTCCAGAACACCAGCACCAGCGCGATCAGATCGGGCATGCCTGCAAGGCGACCCATGGGCACCAGGTTCAGCGCAAAGGCCACCAGGATGGTGAACCACAGGAACAGCGGGTTGACCGGCAGAAGGAGCTGGTCGGAGCCGCGCGGCATGATCATTTGCGGGCCCCCCTGTTGGCCCTGGCCGGGGCGGCCTCAGCAGCGGGCTCGGGGCGGGGCGGCAGTTGCAGCCCCACCGGCTGCAGCACCAGCACATGCCTCACGCCATCGGGCAGGGCGGTGGGTGCCAGCGCGATGCGGGCAAAGGCGGAGTCGGCGCGCCGGTCCACGTGGGCGACCTTGGCGACCGCGAGGCCGGCCGGGTAGACGCCGTCGGTGCCGGTGGTCTGCAGCAGGTCGCCGACCTGCACATCGTCGCTGCCGGCCATGAAACGAAGCTCCATGGTGCCGGCGTCGCCCCCACCGAAGGCCGCGCTGCGGTGCTGGGTCCGTTGATTCACGACCGGGATGGCCGCGTCCTTGTCCACCAGCAGGGTGACCTCGGCCGAGTAGGGGTAAAGGCGCGTGACCTGCCCCAGAACGCCGGCCTCGTTGATCACCGGCGAGCCGGCGGCCAGGCCATGCTGGCTGCCCCGGTCGAGGAAGAGCTTGCGGGAGAACGGGTCCGGCGCCTCGTAGAGCACCTCGGCCGGCATCGATTTCACGCTGATCGCCGGACGAAGTTCCAGCAGGGCGCGCAGCCGCGTGTTCTCCAGCACCAGCTGGTCGGCGCGGGCGGATTTCTCGGCCTGCTCGGCCAGGCGGGCGCGCATCGCCGTCTCGTTGTCCAGCGCGTTGCGCAGGCCGGTGAAGTAGCCCTGCGCCGAATCCCAGGCCTGCACCGGCACATTCAGCATGCGCACCACGGGCAACAGCGCCGTGGCGGCTGCCGCGCGGAGGGGCTGGGTCAGGGCAAGCCGGGTGTCGGCCGCCATCAGGAACAAGGCGGCCGCCGCGAACAGCACGAGCTTGGTACGCGCCGGCAGACCCTGGCGGAAGAAGGGCGGCGGGCTTCGGTCGAGGGTGCCCAGGGGCATGGAGCGTCGGGGCGTTCGAAAGAGGGTGTCCGCCAGAGGCGGTGGATTATTCCGACGTGAAGATGGAACCCAGTCGTTCCATGCGCTCCAGCGCCATGCCGCAACCACGCACCACGCAGGTCAGCGGATCCTC
Source organism: uncultured Ideonella sp. (assembly GCA_964369025.1). Taxonomy (GTDB): domain Bacteria; phylum Pseudomonadota; class Gammaproteobacteria; order Burkholderiales; family Burkholderiaceae_C; genus Ideonella. The sequence continues at coordinate 4,355 of CAYJEC010000340.1, forward strand.
GGCCACCAGCAC
>CAYJEC010000341.1:0-4351 GCA_964369025.1 uncultured Ideonella sp.
GGGCCGGCCAGCAGGAACATCTTGGTCTGCAGTTCGCCCATCAGTTCAGGCTGGCGAGCGGCGGACTCGAGGTACTTGCTGCCCATGACGCCGATGCCGATACAAGCACCGAGCGCGCCCAGACCGATGATCAGGCCGGCGGCGAGGGCAACAAAGCTGATGACTTCCATGATGACTCCTAGTCGAGAAGGTTGTTGTGGGAGAAAGGGAAAAGGAAAACGGAGGAACGGTGGGATCAGTGCGAGTCGTGCGCCTGCCCGATGTAGACCAGCGTGAGCATCATGAACACGAAGGCCTGCAAGGTGATGATCAGGATGTGGAAGATCGCCCAGGCCGAGCCCGCGATGATCTGGCCGATGGCCAGCGCGATGCCGGTGCCCAGGCCGACCGAGGCCCATGCCCCGCCCATCAGCGCGATCAGAAGGAAGATCAGCTCACCGGCATACATGTTGCCGAACAGCCGCATGCCGTGCGAGACCGTCTTGGCGACGAACTCGATCACCTGCATCAGAAAGTTGAAGGGGTACAGCGCCCAGTGGTCGCCGAAGGGCGCCGAGAACAGTTCGTGGACCCAGCCACCGACGCCCTTGATCTTGACGTTGTAGACCAGGCAGACGATCAGCACCGACAGCGACAGGCCCATGGTCACCGACAGATCGGCGGTGGGAACGACGCGCAGGTAGGCGTGGTGGGGGTCACCACCCATCGCCACGTAGACCTTTTCCCAGATGAAAGGAAGCAGGTCCACCGGCAGCAGATCCATCGCGTTGAGCAAGAAGATCCAGACGAAGACCGTGAGCGCCAGCGGGGCCACCAGCTTGCGGCTGTTGGCGTTGTGCACGATGCCCTTGGCCTGGGTCTCGACGATCTCGACCAGGATCTCGACGGCGGCCTGGAAGCGGCCCGGCACGCCCGAGGTGGCCTTGCGGGCGGCCTTCCAGAGGAAGAAGCAGCCCAGCACACCGATCACGATCGAAAAGAACATCGAATCCCAGCTGACCACAGACAGGTCGAACGGGCCGTTCAGCTCCTTGTTGCGAAGGTGCGTCAGGTGGTGAACGATGTATTCACCGGCGGTGGGTGCCTGCTCTGCGGCGTGACTTTCGGCTGCCATGTATGAAGTCCCGTACGTCTCTTCGGTTCGTTCAACTCGTCGTCTTGCGGCCGCGCCATGACAGCGCCACCCAATACACCTTGATGCACACCATCAGCGCCACCAGCAAAGCTGGCCAGCTCAGCTGGGACACCAGTTTCGGGGCCAGCACCAGCATGGCCACCGAAACCCCGATTTTCGCGAACTCCCACAACATGAAGCTGACAGCGGACACGCCGGGCGCCATGCTGGAGAGTTGGCTGGTCATGCCGCGTGCCATCAAGGCTCCCGGCAGGACCACCGAGCCGGCGCCATACAACGCCGACCAGAAATACCGTTGTTCACCCATGATCAGCCACGCGAGCGCAGCCATCACCCCCCCGACCACGGCTTGCACCGCAATCACCCGCCATGGTGAGATGGAGGGGTTTTTCAACGCCAGGGCCTGAGCCTCAGAACGGGTCAGTGCCTTGAACGCCGGCTCGGCAGCCTCATCTTCGGAGTCGTCCCAAGCAACATGTCGCGCCCGGGCTGGGTGCGGTGTCGGCGTGGTTGATTCTTCAGTCGCGGGCGGCAAAGCCTCGGGATTATAGGGGCAAACCCGCGCGCGCCTACACCCGGCGCAACAAGGATCGTATATGGATTCGCCCGGCCCTCAGCCGGCTGCGAAGTTGACCGGCAGGCCGGGCACCTCGACGCGGATCTGCAGCACGCTGCCGGACCACGGTTGCGCCACGAGTTCTTCGGGTGGCCGGTTCTCTCGCGAGGTGGTGACGTAAAGAGTCTTCAGGTCCGCGCCGCCGAAGCAGGGCATGGTGGGGCAGCGGACGGGCAGAGTCACCGCTTGCAGCACCTGGCCCTCGGGCGACAACCGCAGCAGGCGCTGCCCCTCGAACATCGCGCTCCAGTAGCAGCCCTCGCTGTCGACCGCCGCGCCGTCCGGTCGGCCGCCGTATCCGGCCAATGGTTCGCCCGGAACCTTGGGCGCAAAGCTGGCGAACACGCGCCGGCGAGACAACGAGCCGTCAGCCGGATCCATGTCCAGCGCGTAGATGGTGTGCGCCTTGGTGTCGCTCCAATAAAGCGTGCGCCCATCCGGGCTCCAGGCCAGGCCATTGCTCACGGTGACCTCGCCGGCCATCTTGTCGAGGCGGCCACCGGCCCAGCGGTACAGCGCCGCCAACGCCGGCTCGCGCGGTTCGTAGATGGTGCCGACCCAGAAGCGGCCCTGCGGGTCGGCCTTGCCGTCATTGAAGCGTTCGCGCGCCGGCTCATAGGGGGGCGGCGCCAGGGCATGCCGATCACCGGTGGCCGGGTCGAAGCGCCACAGGCCGTCTCGCATCGCCAGCAGCAACTGCCCGCCCAGCAAGGGCGCCGCGCTGCAGGGCTCGCAATCGAATGCCCACTGGGCGTGGGACGCACTGGCCGGGTGGAAGCGGTTCAGCACGCGCCCCGGGATGTCGCACCAATAGAGCGCCGCCTCGCCAGGATGCCAGAAGGGCGACTCGCCCAGCAGCGACGGCGGCACCGGCAACGGCCGGGCCTCGAACAGCGGCGCAGCGGCGGCCACGCTCATACCGTGGCGACCGCCAGCGTCATCGAGGCTTCGAAGGATTCGCCCGGAGCCAGCTTGCGCAGGCCGTGTGCCAGCGGGTCGGCCATGTGGATGGCGTTGCTGACATGGCTCACCGGCTCGACACAGTAGTAAGGCTTGGTCTGCGGCGTGAACACCACCAGGTAAGGCAGAGACGAGCGCAACCCCAGGCGCAGCTTCTCGTCGCGGATCTTGGCCTCACCGCGCCAGCCCTCGAAACAATGGTCGAACTCGAGGTGGGCGATGTCGGCGTCGATGCCCGACTGCGGCAGCTTGCGTGTCGGCAGGCCGCTGGCGTCGGATTCCCAGCGGTCGGTCAACTCGATGTGCAACCGGCTGCGCGAGCGCTTCGGGAAGTACGGGTGCCACCCCAGGCCGACAGGTTGGGCCACGTCGGCGTGGTTGGTGATGTGCAGGCTCAGCGTCAGCGACTCGGGCGTCAGTTCGACCACCTGGCGCAGAGCAAATGCGAACGGCCAGTGCGCGTCGGCTGTGTGGTCATAGGCGAGTACAGCGCGCGACGTGGTCTGCTCGACCACCTGCCACGGGCGCTGCCAGGCGACCCCGTGCACCGAGTGCGGGTTGTCGTCGAAGTTGGGCTGGGTGGTGTGATCGCGCCCGAGCCAGCGGAAGCGCCGGAAGCCCAATCGGTTCGAGTACGGCGCCAGCGGGTAGCAGGCCGACAGGCGTGAACTCGTCAGTTCTGCCGCTTCCGTGCTGCGAAGCACCGGCAGGTCGCCGTGCCACAGGCCGGCGATGCAGGCGCCGAGGTCGGCACGAAGCGCCAGCCGCAACGGGCCGGCCGTCAGTTCGAGGGGGTTCGGATTCGAGGCGATGGCTGGGCCCTCCTGAGGCTGCGTCGAGTCATGGGCGCACCGCCGTGGCGCGCCGCGTTTGCATCCTACGCCCGTGCGCTGCCTTGGCCCGGGACTCGGCCGCCAGTACTTACTCGCGGTTGAAGAGGCGCTCGACCGCCAGATCGATGACCATGCCGCAGGCGCTGTAGATCAGCGAGCCGATCAGCGCGGCGGCAAAGCCAGTGACCGCGAACCCGTCCAGCAGGGAAGCGGCAGACCAGAACATCAGCGCGTTGATGACGAACAGGAACAGCCCGAGCGTGATCAGCGTGACCGGCAGAGTCAGAAGCACAAGCAACGGCCGCACCAAGGTGTTGAGCAGGCCCAGCACCAGAGCGGCGATCATCGCGACGCCGAAGCTGGCGACGCTGACGCCGGCGTAGAGATTCGCCACCAGCAGCAGGGCAGCAGCGAGGAGGATCCAGCGAACGATGAGTTTCATGGGCCAGGGTTCCTTGAGGATGGGCGAACCCGCGCCTTCTGGTGCGGGCCTTGGGCTCGATTGTGGGGTGGGCCGCCCCTCGTGAAAATACCAGTGACCGTATCAATTCCGGCCGGAGTGATGCCCCAGAGCGACAGATGCGGGTCAACCAGAGGCGTGAAAGCACGATTTACGAGGGAAAACGGCTTCTCAGCCCCTCGTGCTCGCAGTACCATTCGCGTCGCCGCAGGTCTAGAGAGAAAAGGAAGCTCATGCGGCTTCCTCCCGGATCCGGCGCATCAACAGATCTTTTGATGGAGAGAATCAACATGGCAACTGCGAAGAAGGCCGCCCCGGCCAAGAAGGCCGCTCCGGCCAAGAAGGCC
>CAYJEC010000342.1:0-4340 GCA_964369025.1 uncultured Ideonella sp.
CTTCCTGCAGGCAGCAAAAGACTGGACGCAGGTGTTCTACCAGTTCGGCCTGGGCATCGCGGCCGCCAAGACCGTCGGCCTATGAACGACATGGCCAAGGATCGAACGGTTCGAACGGCCGAGGATGTGGACCAGGGCATCGACCCGGTCGAACTGGTCGTGCCGTTGCTCGCCAACTGGATGCCGCTGCTGTCCATGCCGCTGGCCGCTGGGGCGTTGGCGGTGGGCGCCACGTTTCTTGTGGCGCCTACGTTCACCGCCAAGACGACGTTCATGCCGCCGCAGCAACAGCAAAGCGCCGCGGCGTCGGCGTTGGCATCGTTGGGCGCGCTGGCCGGCCTGGCAGGCGGCGCTGGCGTGCGCACCCCCGCTGACCAGTATGTCGCCTTGCTGCAGAGCGTGACCGTATCAGACCGGGTCATCGACGGCTTCGACCTGGTGCAGGTGTACGAGAGCAAGTTCCGTTTCGAGGCGCGCAAGGCGCTGGATCGCAACGTACGGATCGGCAGCGGCAAGAAGGACGGGTTGATCTCTGTCGAGGTCGACGACACCAGCCCCGAGCGTGCCGCAGCAATTGCGAATCGCTACGTGGAGGAGTTGCGTCGCGTGACCTCGACCCTGGCAGTGACCGAGGCACAGCAGCGCCGCATGTTCTTCGAAAAACAGCTGCAGGCTGTGCAGGTGCGCTTGACCGAGGCCCAGCGGGCGCTCGAGTCGAGCGGCTTCTCAAGGGGTGCGCTGCGCGCTGAGCCGAAGGCGGCGGCCGAGGGCTATGCGCGGCTCAAGGCCGAACTCACCGCCGGCGAGGTTCGCCTGCAGGCGATGCGCCGCAACCTGGCCGACAGTGCGATGGAAGTCCAGCAGCAGCTGGCGGCACTGGCTGCGCTGCGAGATCAGCTCGGGCGCCTCGAGCAGAGCGATGTTTCGACTGACGGCAATGACTATGTCGGCCGGTACCGCAACTTCAAGTACCAGGAGAAGCTGTTCGAGCTGATGGCGCAGCAGTTCGAGCTGGCCAAGATCGACGAGAGCCGAGAAGGCGCGCTGATCCAGGTCGTCGATCAGGCGCAGCCCCCGGAGCACAAGAGCGCGCCCCGCCGGGGCATGATCGGTGCGACAGTCGCCGCCTTGGCATTCGCAGGTCTCGGCCTGTGGTTCGTGGCGCGGCATGTGCGCCGCCTGTCGCCCCGTGGCGGGCCATCACTCAGAGAGCGCCTGGGGCAGCTGGATACGCGGGGCGGGTCCTGAGCCACTGGGTTGTCGAGTGACGGCTACTGCCCGTGCCAGGGTTGGTACTCCGGCAGCAGCCTGGCAATGGCCTGTCGCACCTCGTCATCTGCCAGCACGGGGTTCGACGAGACCCAATGCACGAGTTCGTCGCACCATGCGGGTGTGGTCTCGCTGACGCGCGCGACTCGGATCTTCGAGTGGTGCGTCGGGCGGGTGAATTCGCTGTCGGCAAGCAGCTCTTCGTAGAGCTTTTCGCCCGGGCGCAGACCGGTGAACTCAATCGCGATTTGCCGATCTGAGTGGCCAGACAGCCGAACCATGCGCTGAGCCAGATCAACAATCCGGACCGGCTCGCCCATGTCCAGCACGAACACCTCGCCGCCTTGCCCCATGCAGGCCGCCTGCAGCACGAGCTGGGCGGCCTCGGGAATCGACATGAAGTAGCGAACGATGTCCGGATGGGTCACGGTGATCGGCCCGCCGTGTGCAATCTGCTCGGCAAACTTCGGAATCACGCTGCCGCTGCTGCCAAGCACGTTGCCGAAGCGAACCATCTCAAAACGCGTGCTCCCTTGCGCGTGCAGGGCCTGGCAGACGCACTCGGCCAGCCGCTTGGTCGCACCCATCACGTTGGTCGGGTTGACCGCCTTGTCCGTCGACACCAGGACAAACTTCTCGACCCCGGCGTCGATCGCTGCCTGCCCGACAACCCAGGTGCCCCAGGTGTTGTTGCGCAGCGCCTCCCAGGCGTTGACCTGCTCCATCAACGGGACGTGCTTGTAGGCGGCCGCGTGAAATACCTCCTGCGGACGGTACTCGTACATCAGCGAACGCACCCGGTCGACATTTTTCACGTCGCCAACCGCGCACACCAGCGACAGGCTGGGCCAACGCGCCACGAGCTCTTCACGCAGCGTGTACAGCGCGAACTCGCTGATGTCGAGCAGCACCATTTGCCGAGGGCCGAACACAGCGGCCTGGCGGCACAACTCGGATCCGATCGAGCCACCTGCGCCGGTGACCAGGATGACCCGGTCATGAAGAAAGCCGTGTAAACCGGCCTGGTCGAGCAGCACCGGGTCGCGGCCCAACAAGTCCTCCGGGCTGACCTTGCGGATGTCGGTGGCTTCGAGCTTGCCGTTCAGCAGTTCGGACATGCCCGGCGCCAACCGCACCTCCACCGAGAGGGACTCCAGCCGTTTCAGCAGCTCCGCCCGCTGGCGCGCCCCCAGGCTGGGGATGGCAACGATGAGCGTACGCACGTCCAGGCGCCGTACCAGCGTCGGCATGTCCAGGCCGGGATAGACACGCATCCCGAGGATGCTGCGGCCATGCAACTCGCGCGCATCGTCGACAAAGCCGACGGCGCGATAGTCCGGCAACTGACGCAAGGCCTGGACGAGCTGACGTCCCGCCGCGCCGGCCCCGTAGATCAGCACCGCCTGGCGTTCCGCCGGGACACCCGCTTCCTTGCGCAACAGCTGGCGAGCCAACAGGCGCGTCGCGCCCACATAGCCAGACGACAGCATGGCGTAGATCACCAGCGCGGAGCCCGGCAGCTCCGGTGCGCCGACGGCCAGCACCACGATGGCGAACAGCGACGCCGCCGTCAAGGAGGCCTGGGCAATGGCCAAAAAGGCCCTCGCTTCAAGATAGCGCACCACGGCGCGGTACAGGCCCCAGCGCAGGAAGATGGGCAGCGAGATCAGTACCGTCAGCAAAAAGGCCCACCAGGGCGGCGCCGGATCGGGCCACCATTCGCCCCGGCGCAAGGCCGCAGCGGACCACAGCGCCAACGGCAACACCAGCACATCGGCGGCCACCATCATCAGGTTCTTCGCGGCCTTGGGGAGAGTCGAAAGCTTCCGGCTCATTGGTGCACCCTACGGCCTGCGGCCGGACCCGCCAAGCGGGAACGAGCACCTTCGGGCGGCCAGGCGGTACTCATGTGCGCGCCCCCGCGCCGCGCGAGCGCGGCAGGAAGACGCCGAGCGTGCGGCCCACAATGCGCAAATCGCCGAGGAAGCTGCGTTCACGCACGTAGCGCTCGCAAAGCGCCAGCTTGGCCGGCATGACCTGTTCGACGTAGGTCCTTTCCGGATCGTTGCTGCGACCCAGCAGTTCGTTCTCGTCGCGGTACTCCAGCGAGGCGATGTCGGTAATGCCTGGCCGTACGCTGAGCACCAACGCGCGCTGCTGCGGCGCATACAAGGCGACGTAGCGCGGCACCTCCGGGCGCGGCCCGACGACGCTCATGTCGCCGATCAGCACGTTGATGAACTGGGGCAGTTCGTCGAGCTTGTAGCGGCGCAGCAGGTCACCCGAACGCGTGATGCGGGGATCGGCGCCGATCGTGATCTCCGGGCCGTTGCGCTCGGCATCGGTGCGCATCGTGCGGAACTTGTAGATGCGAAACTCCCGGCCGAGCCGGCCCACGCGCGCCTGGCGAAAGAAGACCGGGCCGGGCGAATCCAGCTTGACCCACGTTGCAATGAGCAGCAGCATAGGCGCCAGCAGCAGCAGCGCCGTCGCGGACAATAGGACGTCGAACAGCCGCTTGGCGATCATGCCAGCAACTCGCGCAAGGCGTGGATCACTCGGGTCTGGTCGGCATCGCTCATGGCCGTGAACAGCGGGATGCTGAGCATGTGCCGATAGGCCGCGTCGGCCACCGGGAAATGCTCCGGGGTCAGCCTGTAGAGATCGCGCCAGTACGGCTGCCGATGCAGCGGCACGTAGTGCACGCTCGTGCCAATTCCTCGGTCGGACAGGCCCTGAATGACATCGTCGCGCGAGCAAGGTGCGCCTTCCGCCAGTCGGATCACGTACAGGTGCCAGGCATGCAGCTCGCCGGGTGGTGCATCGGCCGGCAATTGCAGCGGCAGGCCGGTCAGCTCTTGCTGGTAGCGGGCCGCCAGCTGCTGGCGCCGGTGCAGGAAGCGAGGTAGCTTGGCCAGTTGGGCGAGCCCGATCGCTGAGGCGATGTCGGTCAGGTTGTACTTGAAGCCAGGTGCCACGACCTCGTAGTACCAGGCCGGTGTCTTGGAGACGAATCGATCGAACGCATCTCGGCTCATGCCGTGCAAACGCATCACGCGCATGCGCTTGGC
>CAYJEC010000343.1:0-3307 GCA_964369025.1 uncultured Ideonella sp.
CTTCTCCAGCGCCACCACGCGTGCGCCGCGCGGGTTCAGGTGCTCCATGAAACGCTTGATGGTGCCGCCCTTGCCAGCGGCGTCGCGCCCCTCGAAGATGATCACCACCCGCTGGCCGGTGTCCTTCACCCAGGCCTGAAGCTTCAGCAACTCAACCTGCAGGCGGTACTTCTGCTTCTCGTAGCTCTTGCGCGACAGCAGGTTCTGATAGGGGTACGCACCGTCACGCCATCCTGGGCTGAGCTCGGTGTCGGGGTCGGCGCCGCTGCGCCCGGGCTCGCCACGCTCGAACAGGCTGTGCCGCAGTGCGCGAACTTCGTCCGGCGACGCACCGGCCACCAGGGCCTGGAGCTGCCGGAGGGTCTCGCCGGCCGGCTGGCCCTTGCGGGCCTCGGCCAACACATCGTTGGCCGCCAGGGCCTGCACGCTGTGGGCTGTGGAGGTGCGGCGCGACACGCGGTCGGCCTCAGCGCTGCGTGCGCCCGGGCGCCGCAAGGTGTCGCCCGATTTCACGGGCCGGGGGGTGGTCGCTGCCATGCCTGCATGGTGCTCCCGCCCTGCCAAGGCGTCTTGACCGGCGTCAACCGTCGCTGCCTTGGGGCGCCTGGCGCGTTATGCTGCCGTGCATGCCCCAGCTTGAATTTCTGGAACGCCAGTCCGGCCCATCACCCGTGGCCAGCATCATCGTGTTGCATGGCCTCGGCGCCGACGGCCATGATTTCGTGCCGATTGCCCAGGAACTGGACCTGTCGGCCGTGGGCGACGTTCGATTCGTGTTCCCGCACGCGCCGATCCGCCCGGTGACGATCAACGGCGGCTACCGCATGCGGGCCTGGTACGACATCCTTGGCACCGAGTTGACCCGGCGCGAGGACGAAGCCGGCCTGCGCCAGTCGCAGGCCGATGTGCAGGCCCTGCTGGAGCGTGAAGCGGCACGTGGCATCCCGCCCGCCCGGACCGTCCTGATGGGTTTCTCGCAGGGCTGTGCGATGGCGTTGCTGGCAGGCCTGCGGGCACCACAGCGCCTGGCCGGGCTGGTGGGCCTGTCAGGCTACCTGCCGCTGGCCAGCCACACGCCTTCTGAGCGCTCCGCCGCCAATCTCGACGTGCCGATTTTCCTGGCCCATGGAGACGACGATCCGGTGGTGCCGCTGGCCCGCGGCAGCGCCTCGCGCGATGCGCTTGTCGCGCTGGGTTACCCGGTCGAGTGGAACGAATACCCGATGGAGCACTCTGTGTGCGCCGAAGAGATCGAGGATCTCAACGCCTGGCTGCTGAGGGTGCTGGCAAAGAGCTAGGGCCGCCGGGGTAGCCACTCAATCGCGCGCGAAGTCGTACGGGCCGCCGCGCTCCAGCGCGCGCTGGTAGGCCGGACGAGCGTGGATCCTCTTCAAGAAGGCTGCCAGCTTCGGCCGGCTGGCATCCAGGCCGGCACGCTGTGCCGCGGCTTCGAGCGGGAAGCTCATCTGGATATCGGCCGCGCCGAATTCGGCGCCGGCGAACCACTCGCTGCGGCCGAGCTCGGCCTCCATGTAGTCGAGCTGCGCCTTGATGTTCGGGTCGACGAAGCCGCCCAGCACCTTTCTGGCGATGCCTTTGGCGATCGGCTTGGCAAAGAAGGGCATCGGCGATGTGAGGATGCGGTTGAAGACCAGCTTCATCAGCAGCGGCCCCATCGCCGAACCCTCGGCGAAATGCAGCCAGTAGGTGAACCGCATCCGCTCGGGCGTACCGGCTGCGGGGCGCAGGCGCCCCTCGCCGTAGCGATCCAGCAGGTACTCGATGATGGCGCCGGACTCTGCCACCGTGGCCTCGCCATCGGTGATCACCGGCGACTTGCCCAGCGGATGAACGGCGCGCAGCTCAGGCGGCGCCAGCATGGTCTGGGCGTCACGCTGGTACTTCCGGATCTCGTAGGGCAAGCCCAGTTCCTCGAGCAGCCAGAGAACGCGCTGCGACCGGGAGTTGTTGAGGTGGTGGACAGTGATCATGGCGAATGCTTTAGGGCCTGTTACCGCTATGGGAGGGCATTGTGTCAGCGCCAAGCCAGGCCAGTGCCCCCTGGCCAGCCGCCACGCCGCTGGCGAAACAGGCGGTCAGAAGGTAGCCGCCGGTGGGGGCCTCCCAGTCGAGCATCTCGCCGGCGCAGAACACGCCCGGGTGGGTGCGCAGCATCAGGTGGCTGTCCAGCGATTCCAGCTGCACGCCACCGGCGGTGCTGATCGCCTCGTCGATCGGGCGCGCGGCCACCAGGGTCAACGGCAGCGCCTTGATGCGCGCCGCCAGCCAGCCGGCGTCTCGCGACTGCGCGGCCCAGGTGGCGGCATCGACGCCTTCGCGCAGCAGGCCGGCCTTGGCGCCGTGCAAGCCCGCCTGCTCGCGCAAGTGGTTGGCCAGCGACCGGGCGCCTCGGCCACGAGCCAGGGCCTGGGTCAGGTCGTCCAGAGAGCGGTCGGGCAACAGGTCCAGCTGAAGCGTGGCCGAGCCACGGGCGGCGATCTCATCGCGCAACAGCGCTGAGGCTGCATAGACCAGGCTGCCTTCCAGGCCTGCCGCCGTGAGCACACACTCGCCCTTTCGGTGGAAGACCCGCCCCAGCCGGTCGGCGAAGTGAATGGCCACGCCCTTCAGCGGGGCGCCCGCATGCTTGCCAGCCAGGTGCGAACTCCAGCCGGCCACATCGAAACCGCAGTTGGACGCCTGCAGCGGCGCGATGCCCACGCCCTGTTCCGCCAAGGGCGCGACCCAGGCGCCGTCCGAGCCCAGGCGCGCCCAACTCGCACCGCCCAAGGCCAGCAGCACCGCGCCGGCATGTGCTTCGTGCCGTCCTGCCGGCGTGTCGAACACCAGGCGCCAGCCGGATGGCGTGTCAGCCTGGAACTCAGCCGGCGTCCAGCGGTGCCGCATGTGGAAGCGCACACCGCTGCCACGCAGGCGGTGCAGCCACGCGCGCAGCAGCGGCGCCGCCTTCATCTCCTGCGGGAACACGCGGCCCGAACTGCCCACAAAGGTGCTCACGCCCAGCGCTTCGGCCCAATCGCGCAGCGCATGGGGGCCGAATGCGTCCAGCCAGGGGCGCAGCGCCCCGGCGCGCTCGCCATAGCGGCCCAAGAAGGGCTCCAATGGCTCCGAGTGCGTGAGGTTCAGCCCGCCCTTGCCAGCCAGCAGGAACTTGCGGCCCACCGAGGGCATGGCGTCGTAGACATCGACATCGGCACCGCCAGCGGCCAGCACCTCGGCCGCCATCAGGCCGGCCGGGCCGGCGCCGATCACGGCCGCGGAGGGGGCGGCGGCAAGGGCAGTCGAT
>CAYJEC010000343.1:3317-4340 GCA_964369025.1 uncultured Ideonella sp.
GGGGGGTGTCGCCCCTTCAAGGGACGGCCGCCTGCCCGCGGGGCGTTGCCCACGCTTAGGATCCCCGGATCCGGAAGCGTGTTCCGGAATGCATCGCACACCCCCTGGAGGCTCCCCATGCACATCACCGTTCGCCACGCCTTGGCCCTGGCCGCGCTCGGCTGCGCCCTGTCGGCACAGGCCGCACCCGTGGTCGTCTTTGCTACCGATTTCGAGACCGGCATTCCAGCGGCCCTCAACCCGGGGGTCGCTGCGGCCGAGGGCGTCCAGGGCTATGCCGGGCTCGGTGTGAAGGGAAGCAAGTTCGCCGGCTCGATGCTGCGAAGCCCCACCGGTAACGTCGTCACGCTCACGCTCACCGGCTTGCCAAAGCACAAGTTCCTGAACCTGGACTTTCTGTTTGCAGCCATCGATTCACTGGACGGCACCGGCAGCTTCCCGGCAGGCGACTTCTTCAATGTCAGCGTGGACGGCACATCCATCTTCCGCGAGTCATTCGCCAACGCCCACCCGTCGCAGATCCAGAGCTACGTGCCCTCCCCGGGGCTGGAACTGGCCCGGCTGGTCGATCTCGGCTTCTCGGGCCCGGGCGGCTTCTTCACCGACAGCGCCTACGCGCTCGGGCGGGAGGCGGTGTTCAAGAACATCCCCCACACGGCCAGCAGTGCGGTCATCACCTTCGTGGTGGAGGGCCCCGGCATCCAGCCGATCGAGGACGAATCCTGGGGCATCGACAACCTGCAGGTCACCACCAGCCGCAAGGCCAAGTGAGCGCTCGAGTCGATCAGATCGACATGCGCTGGCGGACGCCCTCGGCCTCCATGTCGGCACCGCGCCCGCGCTGCACGATCTCGCCGCGCTCCATCACCAGGTACTGGTCCGCCAGTTCGGCGGCGAAGTCGTAGAACTGCTCGACCAGCACGATGGCCATGGTCTTGCGGTCGGCCAGCATGCGGATCACGCGGCCGATGTCCTTGATGATGCTGGGCTGGATGCCCTCGGTGGGTTCGTCCAGGATCAGCA
>CAYJEC010000344.1:0-4339 GCA_964369025.1 uncultured Ideonella sp.
TAGGGCGACGAGAAGTCGAAGTAGAAGTCGATGGGCGCTTTCATGGCGGGAAACGATACGCCGAATGTGGCACGCTGCGGCGCTTGGGGTGGCATCGCCCCGCTTGACCCTGCGCACCATCGCACGCCAGCCGCGCCTCTACCATGGCGTCATGCTGATAGAAGCCGCCGTCGCCCTGCTCGCCATCGTGCTGGCCACTGCGATGCGCCCGTGGCGCGGGCTGCAGGGCATGGCGCCGCCCTGGCCCTGGCTGGCGTGGTGGGCCGCTCTGCCCCTGCTGTGGAGCGCTGACAAGTGGGCGCAAGTGCCCGTCCTGCAGCCGCTGTCTGGAGCCTGCCTGCTGATGTTGATGGCCGGCTGGCCGATGGCCGTGCTGGCGCTTGTGCCGGTGGCCCTGATCGCCACCCTGATGGGCGGGCTGAGCGGGGCCGAGGGGCTGGAGCGCCTGCTGTGGCTGGGCATCGCGCCGGCCACCCTGGCGCTCGGCCTGGGAGCGGGCATCCGCCGATGGCTGCCGCACCACCTGTTCGTCTACATCCTGGGTCGCGGCTTCTTCGCGAGCCAGCTCGCACTGGCCGCCTCCGGCTGGCTGGCGCTGGCCTGGGACGGCGCACCGTCTGGCACACACGCCGAGGACCTGGCCATGGGCCGATGGCTCACTGCCTGGGGCGACGCCTTCCTCACCGGCATGATCGTGTCGATCTTCGTGGCACTTCGGCCGCAGTGGCTGGCCACCTACTCCGACCGCCTGTACCTGCCGCAGCGCTGAGTTGAGGCAGCCGATGCGGGCGCTCCGCTGGGGCCGCGAACTGCGAGAATCCCGCGACCCGCAGGGACATTGAACAGGAACCGAGATGCTGCAGCCCGCCCGATACGTCCTCCGCGTCAGCGTGGCTGCGCTGGTGTTCGCGCTGGCTTCCCCGGCCGATGCCGCCTCTCCCGTGCTGGACCGCCTCAAACAAGGCGGTGCGCTGGTGATCGCCCACCGCGAGTCGTCGGTGCCCTTCTCCTACCTCGATGCGGAGAAGAAGCCGGTCGGCTATGCGATCGACCTCTGCATCAAGCTGGCCGACGCCCTGCGCAAGAACCTGGGGCTGAGGGCCCTGCCGATCCAGTTCAAGGCCGTGACGCCGGCCAACCGGATCGCCACCATCGAAAAGCACGAGGCGGATCTGGAATGCGGCTCGACCACCAACAACGCCGAGAGACGGCAAAAGGTGGCGTTCACCGTGCCGCACTACATCACCGGTGCGCGGTACATGGTCCGCGCCGACAGCAAGCTCGAAGAGCTCAACCAGTTCGAAGGCCGGCGCCTGGTTTCGACCAAAGGCACCACGCCCCAGAAGGCCGTTGAACAAGCCAACCGCGAGCGCATGCTGCGCATCATCATGCTGGAGGCTCCCGACCACGCACGTGCTGTCGAGATGGTCGAGAAGGGCGAGGCCGATGGCTTCGTGATGGACGACGTGCTGCTCTATGGCCTGATCGCCGGCCGGCCCGATCCTTCGCGGCTCAAGGTCGTCGGCAAGTTGCTGACCATCGAACCGCTGGCCATCATGCTGCCCAAGGACGACCCGGCGCTCAAGGAACTGGTCGACGAGGAGATGAAACGCCTGATCCGCAGCCGGGAGGCGCACGTGTTGTATGAGAAGTGGTTCGAGAAGCCGATCCCACCGCAAGGCACGGCCCTGAACTTGCCGATGAACTACCTGCTTCGCGACTTCTGGAAGTACCCCACCGACGTGGTGCCGTTCTGAACCAGGGCGCCTGAGGTGGACGATTTCTCCAGCCTGTTCACCTTTCTGCCGATCGGCGCCTACCGCTCGCTCCCGGGCGGCGAACAGTTGCGTGCCAACGCGGCACTGGTGCGCCTGAACGGCTACGACAGCGAGGCCGAGATGCTGGGCGCCGTGAAGGACATCGGGCGAGAGTGGTACGTGCTACCGGGCCGGCGCGAGGAATTCCAGACCCAGCTCGAACGCGACGGCCAGGTGACCGCCTTTGTCTCTGAGGTCTACCGGCACAAGACCCGCGAACGCATCTGGATCAGCGAGAACGCGCACGTGGTGCGCAACGCTGATGGCGGGGTGAGGTACTACGAGGGAACGGTCGAGGATGTCACCGCCCGGCTGCGGGCCGAGGCCGAACTTCGCCAGGCGCAGGGCCGGGATGAACTCTGGAAACTCGCCTTCGAAGCCACCGGCGATGGCGTCTGGGATTGGCAGATCCATACCGGCGTCGAGATCTACTCGCGCCGCCTGCGCGAGATGTACGGCTATGCCGACGACGACATCAGCGACCAGGCCATCGAACTGGATCGCCGCACCCACCCTGACGACATCGCCGGCATGCTGCGCGCCCGGGAAGACCACTTCGCCGGCCGGGCGCCGACCTACATCAACGAGCACCGCGTCCGCTGCAAGGATGGCCGCTGGAAATGGATTCTGAGCCGAGGCATGGTCATCAGCCGAGACGCCGCCGGCCGGCCGCAGCGCATGATCGGCACGCACACCGACATCACCGAGCGCAAGCAAGCAGAGGCGCTGCGTCGCGAGCGCGACCATGCCGAGGCCGCCAACCGCGCGAAAGCCGAGTTCCTCTCGCGGGTGAGCCACGAACTGCGGACCCCTCTGAACGCCATCCTCGGTTTCTCGCAGCTGATGGAAATGGACAAAGGCCTGTCGCCGCGCCACATGGCCTGGACGCACGCCATCCTGCGCAGCGGCAACCACCTGCTCGCACTGGTCGACGATGTGCTGGACTTGTCCAGCCTGCAGACGGGCCAGCTCAGTGTCGAGGCGCGCCCGGTGGATCTGGTGGCGCTGGTCGACGAGTGCTGGAGCATGCTGGCCGGCCGCGCCGCCGAGGAATCGCTGGTGTTCGACGAGCGCATCGACCGGCGCTTGCCGTGGCTGGTGCAGGCCGACCCGAAGCGCCTGCGCCAGGTGCTGGCCAACTTGCTGTCCAACGCCGTCAAGTACAACCGGCCAGGCGGCACGGTGCGCTTGCGGGCGGAGCGCGACGGCGACCAGGTGGCGCTGGCGGTTGAAGACACCGGGCAGGGCCTCGACGCCGCGCAACTGGCCCGCCTGTTCACGCCGTTCGAGCGGCTGGGGGCCCAGCGCACGGCCGTCGAGGGCACCGGCCTGGGCCTGGCCTTGTCGCGCCAACTGGCGCAGGCCATGGGCGGCTCGATCGAGGTGACCAGCGAGCCCGGCGTGGGGTCGTGCTTCACGCTGTGGCTGCCGGCCGCTGCCGGCGGTTGATCAAGCCAGCGCGCGCCCGATCAGGATCTTCTGCACCTCCGAGGTGCCCTCGTAGATCTGGCACACACGCACGTCGCGGTAGATGCGCTCGACTGGAAAGTCGCTGACGTAGCCATAGCCGCCGTGCACCTGGATGGCGGCCGAACAGACCTTCTCGGCCATCTCGCTGGCGAACAGCTTGGCCATCGCGGCCTCCTTCAGGCAGGGCTTGCCGGCATCCTTCAGGCTCGCCGCGTGCCAGGTCAATTGGCGCGCTGCCTCGATCTGGGTGGCCATGTCGGCCAGTTTGTGCTGCACCGCCTGGTGCTCGAAGATCGGTTGGCCGAAGGCCACGCGCTCTTTGGCATACCTGAGTGCGGCCTCGAACGCGGCGCGGGCCATGCCCACGCTCTGGCTGGCAATGCCGATGCGCCCACCTTCCAGGCCGGACAGTGCAATCTTCAGCCCCTGGCCCTCATCGCCCAGGCGGTTCGCGGACGGGATGCGGCAGTTCTCGAACAGGATCTGCGCGGTGTCCGAGCTGTGCTGGCCCATCTTGTCCTCGATGCGAGCGACTGTGTAGCCGGGCGTGGCGGTGGGCACCAGGAAGGCGCTGATGCCCTTCTTGCCGGCTGCCTTGTCGGTGACCGCCATCACGATGGCCACGTCGCCATGCTTGCCGCTGGTGATGAACTGCTTCACACCGTTGAGGACATACTCGCCCCCGTCCAGGGTGGCGGTGGTCCGCAGGCCGCCAGCCTCGGAACCCACGTGCGGCTCGGTCAGGCAAAAGGCGCCCAGCATGTCTCCACGCGCCAGTGGCTTCAGGAAGCGCTGCTTCTGGTCATCGTTGCCGAAGGCCATCAGGATGGAGCACACCGGGCAGTTGTTGACACTGACCACCGTGGACGTGCCGCCATCACCCGCCGCCACCTCCTCGAGGATCAGGGCCAGGGCCAGGTAGTCCAGCCCGGCGCCGTCGTACTCGGTAGGCACAGCCACACCGTAGCAGCCCAGTGAAGCCAGGCCTTTCAGTTCTTCGGCCGGGAAGTGGTGCTCCTTGTCCCAGCGCGCCGCATGCGGGGCGATCTGGT
>CAYJEC010000345.1:0-3876 GCA_964369025.1 uncultured Ideonella sp.
GGCGCACGATGTTCTCGCGCACGACGATGGCGTCGTCGATCAGCAGGCCCACGCAAAGGCTGAGCGCCATCAGCGTGATCATGTTGATCGAGAAGCCGAAGGCATACATGAACAGGAAGGTGCCGATCAAGGCGATCGGCAACGCCAGGCCGGTGATGACCGTCGAGCGCCAGGAGTTCAGGAACAGGAAGACGATGCCGATGGTCAGCAGTGCGCCCTCGAACAGCGTGCGCCGCACGTTGTTCACCGAGACGCGGATCGGCCGCGAGTTGTCCCGCACCACCTCCAGTGCCATGCCCGCCGGCAACTGGCCCTGCAATTCGGTGGCCACACGGTTCAGGCCGTCGACCACTTCGATGGTGTTCTCACCTTGGGCCTTCACCACGTCCAGCGCCAGCATGCGCTTCCCGTTGTAGAGCGCCAGTGACTCGACCTCCTCCGGGCCGTCCACCACGTCGGCCACCTGGCCCAGGCGCACCGGCTGGCCGCCACGGCGGGTGACGATCATTTGCGCCATCTCGGCCGGTGCGATGAAGCGGCCGTCGACCTGCACGATGCGCTCGTTGTCGCGGGCCCGAAGCGCGCCGGCCGGCAGATCCCGGTTCTCGCTGCGAACGGCGTTCATGACCTGGTCCGCGCTGACACCAAAGGCTTCCAGCGCAGTGGGTTTCAGGTAGATGTTGATCTCACGCTTGAGGCTTCCCACCAGGCTCACCGAGCCGACGCCGCGCACGTTCTCCAGCCGCTTCTTCAGCACCTGGTCACCGAACTGCGTCAGCTCGGCGGGCGTCTTGCTGCCGTCAGGCGAAGTGAGGGCCACCGTCCACACGGGCCGCGAGGCGGGGTCGAAGCGCTGCACGCGCGGCTCGTCGACCTCATCGGGGAATGCGGATTGGACCTGCGAAATCTTCTCGCGCACGTCGTCGGCCGCCTTGCGCCCGTCCATGTCCAGGTTGAACTGGATGATGACGACCGAGGTGCTCTCGTAGCTGCGTGAGTAAAGCTGGCTGATGCCGGCGATGGTGTTGACCGCTTCTTCGACCTTGGTCGTGACCTCGTTCTCGACGATCTCCGCTGACGCCCCGGGGTAGCCCACGGTGACCACCACGGTCGGGAAGTCGATGTTCGGGAACTGGTCGACCTTCATGCGCTGCAGCGCGAAGCCGCCGAGCACCACAAAGGCCAGCATGACCATCACGGCCATCACCGGGTTGGCGATCGAGACGCGGGTGAACCACATGGGCGGGGTGTGTGCTCAGCGGCTCGCGGCCGAGGCCGGTGCGGCCGGCCGTTGCAGCAATGTGCCGGGGCGGACAGCGCCGGCCTGGCTGGCCAGCACCTCGGCGCCGTCGGCCAGGCCCTTCGCAATCTCCACCATGGCCTGGCTGCCGACCTGGCCCCGGGCCCCCAAGGTCACATTGCGCTGCACGGCCCGCCCGGCCTCCACGGCAAGCACATAAGGCCGTGGCTGGTCCATGCGCACGGCACTTTCGGGCAGCGAGAGTGCCGCCTGTCTGCCAGCCTCGACGCTGCCGCGGGCGAACAGGCCCTGGCGCAGCGCCGGGTGGCTGTCGACGCTCTGGTACACGGCCACCGTGCGGGCGCCCGCGCTGGTGCTGGGGTTGATGCGGGCGACGCGGGCCGCCACCGGCGCGGCCAGGCCGTCCACCTGCAACTGCGCAGGCGCGCCGATGGCCAGCGAGGGGAGATCCTGCGGCGACACGGCGGCCTCCAACTCGAGGCGCGACAGGTCGACAATCTCCAGGATGCGCGCATCGAGCGGGACCCGCTCCCCAGGCTGCGCCAGGCGCTGCGCTACCAGGCCGCCGATCGGCGCGACCAGGCTCGCATCGGCGCGCGACTTGCGGGCGAGTTCGACGGCGGCCAGGGCGGCCTGCAGCGACGCCCGGGCCCCGCTCGCATTCGACAGCGAGGTGTCCAGCGCGGTGGGGGAGATGAAGCCCTGTGCCACCAGCGCCTTGTTGTTGACGAGTGTGCGCTCGGTGACATCCAGCTGTGCCCGGGAGGCCTCGGCCTGTTGCTCGGCCTGCCTCACGCGCCAGTCGAACTCGGTGGTATCGATCTGGCCCAGGGCCTGGCCGGCGGTGACGCGGTCGCCCTCGCGCACGCTCAGAACCTTCAGCTCGCCGGCGACACGCGCTTTGACGAAGGCACTCTGCACCGCCTTGATGGAGCCAGTGACCTCGACCGCGCGGGTCAATTCCACAAGGCGGGCCACCACGATGTCCGAGGAGGCCAGCTCCAGTGCCTGGGGCGCACTGGCCGCTGCAGACGCTGCGAAGGCAGACTCGGCGGCAGCGCGACGCGACTGCGAAACCTTGAAGGCGGCAAGCGCCAACACGGCCAGCGCGACCAGGACCAGGATCAGCTTCTTCGTACGGCTCATGCGGCGCGGGCCTCGGTGGTGGCTCGGCCTGCCCCGGCGCGCAAGCCATTGAGGACGAGGTCCATGTGCTGGCGCACGAACTGGGCAGGCTGCGTCAGTTGCGGTTCACTGAAGCCGCAGGCTCCCATCGAATGCTTGTGAAGGCACAACATGACCATCGGAAGCACGATGGAGTGAACCACACTGTCCACGTCCACCGGGCGGAACTCGCCTCGGTCGATGCCTCGCTGCACCAGCGTGCCGATCAGCACGTGGCCGGGCTCCACCACCTCGTGCAGGTAGAACTCACCAATCTCCGGGAAGTTGCGAACCTCGGTCATCACCAGCTTGAAGATCGCCGAGCTGGGGCTTTCGTAGACAGTGACCCACCACTCGGTCATCAGATCCACCAGCAACTGCCCGGTGGGGCCGTTCTCCTGCGCCAGCCGCTCGGCACCTCGAGCGATGTCAGCCATCAGGGTGTGGCGGATGACGGCCTTGAGCAACTCTTCCTTGCTGGGAAAGTAGAGGTACAAGGTGCCCTTCGACACCCCGGCGCGGGCGGCGACTTCTTCAGACCGGGTGGCCGCGAAACCCTTTTCGACGAACAACGCCAGCGCGGCGTCGATCAACTCGTTTGGGCGGGCGTCCTTGCGGCGCTGGCGAAGTGTGGGGGCGGGTTGGGGGGCCGGCATGCGGTTAATGACTGACTGGTCAGTAATATTATCCGCCGTCGTTCCGTGCCATGCAAGGGGTACCCCGCCGGCTATGATCCGCCGCCGTTGTTGATCCCGGAGCCCGCGTCGTGGACCCTTTGTTGTTGCTCAAGGCCGCCGTCATGGGCGTGGTGGAGGGCCTGACCGAGTTCCTGCCTGTTTCGTCCACCGGCCACCTGATCCTCACCGGGGCTTTGCTGGACTTCGCCGACGCCAAGGCCAAGGTGTTCGAGATCGCCATCCAGAGCGGGGCCATCCTGGCGGTGGTGATCGTCTACTGGCGGCGCCTGTCGGACGCGGTGACCCAGTTGCCCCGCAGCAACGAGGCGCGCCGCTTCGTGCTGAACGTGGCCATTGGCTTCCTGCCCGCCGCGGTGATCGGCCTGCTGGCCTACAAGGCGATCAAGGCACACCTGTTCAACGCACCGGTGGTGGCGGCCTCCTTCATCGTCGGTGGCTTGATCATCCTGTGGGCTGAGCGTCGCCAGGACACCCAGGTGCGGGTCGAGCAGGTGGATCAGATGACCGCCTGGGACGCGCTGAAGGTGGGCCTGGTGCAGTGCCTGGGCATGATTCCCGGCACCAGCCGCTCGGGGGCCACCATCATCGGCGGCATGTTGCTGGGCCTGTCGCGCCGGGCTGCGACGGATTTCAGCTTCTTCCTCGCCATCCCGACGCTGGTGGGTGCCGGTGCCTACAGCCTCTGGAAGGAGCGGGCGCTGTTGTCGGCGGCCGATCTGCCGATGTTCGCCACCGGCTTCGTGGTGTCGTTCG
>CAYJEC010000345.1:3886-4331 GCA_964369025.1 uncultured Ideonella sp.
CCTGGTACCGCATTGCCTTCGGCCTGTTGGTGCTGGCCACCCACTGGGGCGGATGGGTGAACTGGGCCGATTGACATGAGGGCCCTGGCCGTCGCTTGAGGCCTACCGCTTCCGGAACACCAGATCCCAGACCCCATGGCCCAGCTTCAGGCCGCGGGTCTCGAACTTGGTCAGGGGCCGGTAGTCAGGGCGCGGTGCGTATCCCTCGGCGGTGTTCTCAAGCGCTGGTTCGGCGGACAACACCTCCAGCATCTGCTCGGCATAGGGCTGCCAATCGGTCGCGCAGTGCAGCACGCCACCGGTTGCCAGCCGGCTGGCCAACAGCGACACCAGTGGGGGCTGGATCAGACGCCGCTTGTGGTGTTTTTTCTTGTGCCAGGGGTCGGGGAAATACACGTGCACGCCGGCCAATGAGGCTGGCGCGATCATCTGTTCGAGAACCTGA
>CAYJEC010000346.1:0-4330 GCA_964369025.1 uncultured Ideonella sp.
GATGGAGATGGGTATGGGCGGTGCTCGAACGCCGTCCCGGCGTGGCACGCTTGCAGTGGCCGGCTCAAGGACCGGTGCGGGCAACGCAGTGGCAGCCACCACGCAGATCAGCGGGTGGGCCTGCACGTCGTCGGATGCGGGCTTCTGCGTGGGTATCGAGACGCTCGCCTTGTCGCAGAAGTCCACACAGTTCGCCGCGTCCGTCGCGCCGTGTGGTGCGTCGGCCTCGCCGTGGTGCGAGCCCGAGGCCTCGGAGCCGTGTGCCGTGGGCAACCCGGCTGGTTCATTCACCCCCGTGGACAAGCACGCGTTGGCGATCCCGGCAGCCATGGCAAAAACCCACACCAGCAGCACGCGTGCTGCCCAGTAGCGGAGTTGTTGACGGTGTCGGAACATGGTCTTGGCGGTCGTGGGTAACGTATCGAGTATGGGTTCGAAGTCAGCGGGGAGTGTCCGTGCCAGTCGACAGAGACTCGTTGACTGAGGTCAAGGTTGGCTGGAGTGTTCGCCCCAGAAAGCCACTGTATGGGTCCGACGCACACCACAACATGGCTGGATCATGACGACGCTGTAATGTTCGGCGCCCAGGAGTGTCGCGCTGTCACCCAGCCTGCAGAATCCGCCGCATGAAGATCCTGGTCGTCGAAGACGAGCGCCGCGCTGCCGACTATCTTCGTCAAGGCCTGGCGGAGTCCGGCTATGTGGTCGAGGTGGCGCTCAACGGCACCGATGGCCTGCATGCGGCAATGAACGGCGACCACGACCTTGTCGTGCTGGATGTCATGCTGCCCGGTCTGGACGGCTTTGCGGTTCTCTCGGCGCTGCGCACGGCCAAGCAGACGCCCGTGCTGATGCTGACCGCTCGCGCACAGGTCAACGACAAGGTGCGTGGCTTCGACCTCGGCGCCGACGACTATCTCGTCAAGCCGTTCCAGTTCCCGGAGCTGCTGGCCCGTGTGCGCGCGCTGCTCAAGCGAGGCAGACCCGTCGCATCGGATCCCGTGCAACGGGTGGCCGATCTGGAAATCGATCCCTTGAAGCACCGGGCCACACGCGGCGGCCAGCGCATCGACCTGAGCGCAAAGGAGTTTGCCCTGCTTGCCTTGCTCGTTCAGCGGGCTGGAGAAGTGCTGTCCCGCACGCAGATCGCCTCGCTTGTCTGGGACATCCATTTCGACTCCGAAACCAACGTCGTGGACGTGGCGATCCGTCGCTTGCGCGCCAAGATCGATGACCCGTTTCCGGACAAGTTGATCCACACGGTGCGTGGCGTGGGCTACGTGCTCGAGCAGCGTGCATGACGGTCGACACTGCGTCAGGAATGCGTCTGCGGGGCTCCTTGGCACTGCGCATCGCGGTGGCCAGTGTCCTGTTCGGCATCGTCGTCGCCGCCGGCACGGTTGCGGTCGGCTACTGGAATCTCTTCAAGCAACTCGACGAGCGCGCCGTGGTCGAAATGCAGGGCCGCCGAGAATTGTTGGTGCGTCTGCTCTCAACGACGCCGTCTTTGGCCGGCATCGGAGATTCGAAGGAGCGCTTCGCCGACCTGTTCTTCGGTCACGACGATCTGCACCTCGCGCTGCTCGAACCCGGGACGGGACGGCTCATCGCCGTGTTTTCGGACGTTGCGGGCCAATCCGTCAACGGCTTGGGGCACGCGAAGGCGGCTCCGAACACGATGCATGCCTGGGTGTCGGCCGACGGCAGGCGGTACAGCGGCTGGCATGGCTCGGTCGCAGTGGCCGATGGCGACAGGGTCGAGTTCTACCTTTCGATCGACCGCCGCCAAGACGCCGCGCTGCTGGCGGGCTTCGTCAAGTCCACGCTGCTCGCCTTGCCCTTGCTTCTGGCCCTGGTGGCAGTGGGTGCGGGGTTCGTCGCCAGAACCGGGATGGCGCCGGTGCGTCGATTCAACAGGCTGGCGGCCTCCATCGGCACCCAGTCGCTCGGCCAGCGCGTGGCGGTGGCGGGCTTGCCCAGCGAATTGGTCGATATGGCGACCGAGTTCAACGGCATGCTCCAGCGCATCGACGCCGGCTACCAGCAACTCGAAGCGTTTTCGGGCGATCTGGCGCACGAAATGCGAACGCCCGTGGCCACCCTGCTGGGCCGCACGCAGGTGGCCTTGTCCAGAGGCCGCAGCGTGAACGAACTCCGCGAGGTCATGGAGGGCAACGTCGAAGAGCTGGAGCGCCTGTCCGCGCTCATCAACGACATGCTGTTCATCGCCCGCGCCGACCACGACGCCGCGCCGATTCAAGCGGAGCCCATCGATCTTGCCGTCCAAGCCCGGAGGGTGGCGGAATACCTCTCGCTCATTGCCGACGAGCGGGGCGTGACCATCCAGGTGCTCGGCGACGCACCACCCATTCCGGCTGACCAGCTGCTCATCCAGCGCGCCATCACCAACCTGGTCAGCAACGCCATCCGGCACTCGGTGGAGCATGGAAACGTCGTGATCGAGATCGCAGCGAACGGCACCACGGCCAGCCTGGAGGTCGTCAACGAGGGGCAGGCCATTGCGCCCGAACATCTCGACCGCGTCTTCGACCGCTTCTTCCGCGCCGATCCTGGCCGCTCGCGCGACGCGGGCGGTAGCGGCCTCGGCCTGGCCATCGTGCGCTCGATTGCGCATGTCCACCGAGGCAGCATTGCTGTCCGCAGCGGGTTCGGCCACACCCGGTTCGTCCTCCAGCTTCCGATGACGCCTGATCGCGGGCAGCGCGGAACAACGTAGGGCCCTGGGGTCGTGCACGGCAGACCCCTCTGCTTGGCCGCGGCCACGTCGATCGGCTGAGGCGAAAGCAGCAGTGGTGTCAGGTGACGAAACTGTCATGTTGCCGCCATGCTCTGGACTGACCGTGCTTTCTACAGTTGCTTCACGTCGCAACCAAGCGACCCAAACCGGGCAAGGGGACACAAGCGTCCCTCCGCCCGGATGTGATCAAGCAACCCCGAAAGGACCTGCCATGAAGACGAAGTTTGCAGCCACCGCCATGTTCATCGCTTCCGCCATGCTCGTCGGCAGCCCCGCATTCGCCCAACTCACCCGCGACCAGGTGAAAGCAGAGTTCGCCGAAGCCGTCCGCACCGGCGACATCATGTCCAACAGGGGCGGCCAGAATCTCAACGAGCGCTTCCCCGACCGCTACCCGTCGAAGCAGGTCCAGTCCACGCTTACCCGTGAGCAGGTTAAGGCCGAACTCGCGGAAGCTCAGCGCACAGGCGACATGGTGGTCGGCCAAAGCGGTCGGAAGCTCAACGAAATCTTCCCCGACCGCTACCCGGTCCAACAACCCCGGTCGATCCTTACGCGGGACCAGGTCAGTGCCGAACTGATCGAAGCGCAACGTACCGGAAACTACGTGATGGCAGGCGAGGAGAGCGGCCTCTGCAACGAGGTGCACCCGTACATGCACGCCATGCAGTAGTTGGGGCCAACGCGCCAGGCAAACGAAAATGCTCGCAAGCTTGAGAGCACCGGCCCGCGCCTGATAGTCATGCTCGTTCATTCATGGCATCGGCCGTGTGCCCTCCGTGCCGATGTCTGCGTTCGCTGACGCACAGTCGCCGCGTTCATAAGCCGCGATGCTTGAAAGTTGAGACCGTGGATCAGACTGTGGCAAGCACGGAATCGATCATTGCAGGCGGTGCGGCGAAGCTTGCAAGCGCTGTGAGGATGCATGCCTCGTCATGGCGCACCGACCACCGAAAGTCACTACAAGGAAACTTCCATGAATCTCAAGACGATGATCCCCATCAAGGCCATGTGCCTCGTGCCGCTGACGGCCCTTTGGCTCGCATCGACTCCGGTCCAGGCGCAGACCGCTCCGGCAAAGGCGCCTACCGCTACTATGCCCATGGGGCAGGCGCACATGGGCGCGACCGGGCCGCATGACATGAAGGCGTCCATGATGATGGGCATGGAGAGCATGCAGCAGGTGCCGTTGTCCGGCGACACTGACAAGGACTTCGCGATGATGATGAAGTTGCACCATCAGCAAGCCTTGAACATGGCGGAGATGGAACTTGCGAATGGCAAGTCAGCGGAAATGAAGGCTATGGCAAAGCAGATCATCGCGGCGCAGAAGAAAGAGATCGCGCAGTTCGATAAGTGGCTCGCCAAGCAGAAGTGAGTTTGGGGCTGAGCTCGCGCCATCGCGGCCGAGCTGCTGACCGAATTGCCGCCGTTCCTGGCACACGATGCCGTGCAGCGCGGCAAACTCAAGCTGGTGTCGTCGGCCGCTCGCAGACAGGGAAAAGAGCGGCACGCCGCCGCATCGAACTGTTCATCAGCGCGGCAGGAACATGATGAGGCCAATACCGGTCA
>CAYJEC010000347.1:0-4310 GCA_964369025.1 uncultured Ideonella sp.
CGGATGGGCGTCGCAGAAGGCTGCGAAGTCGTCCGGCGGGCAGCCGAGGTCCAGCGAGCACGTGGCGTCGAGGTCTGGCATCAGTACCCGTTTGTCGGGCGACAGGATCTTGGCCGATTCGCCCATGAAGCGCACGCCCGCCACCACCAGGGTCTGGCTGGCATGGTCACGGCCGAAGCGGGCCATCTCGAGCGAATCGGCCACGCAGCCGCCGGTCTCGAGCGCCAGATCCTGCAGGTCGCCGTCCACGTAGTAGTGGGCGACGAGCACAGCATTCTTCGCCTTCAGCAACGTAGCGGCGCGCGCCTTCAGTTCGGCCCGTTGGGAGGGGGTCAGCGGCGTGGGCACCTTCGCCCAGGCCTGAACGGTGCAACTGGCACCGGTGGCGTCTTGCCGGGTGTAGTCGTAGACGGCTTCGGTCATCCTGCGAATTCTAGGTGGGGGCACGGGATCAGCTGGCGTCGGGGTCATGCCTCGGCAAAGAACCGGCTCGGCGGCATGCCGACCGCGCGCGTGACCATCGCGCTGAAGGCGCTGGGGCTGGCGTAGCCCAGCTCTGCGGCGATCAGCCGCATCGGCTGCTTGCGTGCCGCCATCGACAGCGCCTGCGCGAGCAGCAGTTGCTGGCGCCACTGGCCGTAGCTGGTGCCAAGCTCGTCACGGAACCAGCGAGACAAGGTACGGGGGCTGGTGGCGGCCTCGCCAGCCCAACCGCCGATGTCCGCATGGCGCAGCGGCTGGTCCAGCATGGTTTCGCACAGGCGACGAAGTCGACCGGTGCCCGGCATCGGCAGACCGAGCTGCAGGCTGCGGGCGCGGCGCAACTCATCCAGGATCAGGCTGCAGATCGTCCGCTCGCGGGACCGATCGGCTGTGCTGACAGCCGGTGTGTCCGGGTCCACCGCCAGCGACAACACCAGTTCCCGCAACAACGGGGACACCTCGAGCACGCGGCACCCGGACCAGGAGCCACCCGGCCCGAGTGCGGTGGCCGTCGACTCGTGCAGGTACAGCGTGCGCAGATCGGCCTGCTCGACGGCAGTCACGGCATGCACCACGTTTGGCGGGATCCACACCGCGCGTGAAGGTGGCACGAGATAAGTGCTGCCGGCGGTCTCACACTGAGCCGAGACACGAACCGCACCGGAGACCGAGAACACCAGTTGTGCCCAGTCGTGCCGGTGCGGCTGGATGTCCATCTGGTGGGCCATCAGGCGCGCCTTGCCTCGCACTGGCCGCTCGGGGCTGGGGGCATAGCGCAAGGGGTCCAGTGGCGGAAGGCTGGCGCGGCGAGGCTGCATTGGCTGAAATTCGACAGGAGTTGGCGAGCTATCGTAACCCTGACGAACGTCGGCTGCCTACAGTGTGCCCATGAACACTGCCACGATGCCCGCTGCCGCCGAGGGCTCGGCGCGACGCGACTTCGCCACCATCGGCCTGATCGGGCTGGCGCACGGCTGCTCGCACTTCTTCCACATGCTGCTGCCGCCGCTGTTCCCGGTGTTCATCAGGGAGTTCGGCCTGAACTACTCCGAACTCGGCCTGCTGGTCACCACCTTCTTCGTCATCTCCGGCATCGGCCAGGCACTGGCCGGCTTTCTGGTCGACCGCACCGGTGCGCGGCCGGTGCTTTTCGTGGCCCTGGCGTGTTTCATGGCAGCGGCGCTGGCGGCTTCGGTGGCGCAGGGCTTTGGGGGCCTGATGCTGGCCGCTGCGCTGGCCGGCCTGGGCAACTCACCCTTCCACCCGGTTGATTTCACGATCCTCAACAAGCGGGTTTCCTCACCACGCCTGGGGCACGCCTTTTCGGTGCATGGCATCTCGGGCAACCTGGGGTGGGCGCTGGCGCCCGTGTTCTCGATCGGCATCGCCGAGGTGACCGGCAACTGGCGCATGGCCTATGTGGGCTGCGCGCTGGTGGCACTGGCGGTGATCGTGCTGCTGGCGTTGAAACGCGACGCGATCGACGACCGGCAGGGAAGTTGGTCGCACGACCGTGCCGGGGCGGCCGCCACCTTGGCGAAGCCCGAGCACCCGATGGCCTTCCTGCGGCTGCCCTCGGTGTGGCTGTGCTTTTCGTTCTTCTTCTTCACCACCGCCGCGCTCAGCGCCATTCAGAGCTTCGCCAGCCCGGCGCTGCAGGCCATGTTCGGGTTGCCGGCCACCATCACGGCATTTGTCGTCACCGGCTACATGCTGTGTGGTGCGGTGGGCATGGTGGTCGGCGGCTTTCTGGTCTCCCGATCGGGCTCCCTGGAGCGCAACATCGGCTTCGCGATGGCGGGCTCGGCGTTGCTGCTGCTGCTGGCCGGCTCGGGTTGGTTGCCGGGCCTGGCCACGGCGGGTGTGGCGGCGCTGGCCGGCTTCGGCACCGGGATCGCGGGGCCCTCGCGCGACATGCTGATCAAACGTGCCGCCCCTCCCGGGGCCACCGGCCGGGTCTACGGCACCGTGTATTCGGGGCTGGACGTCGGGTTCGCGCTGGCCGCGCCCATCTTCGGCGCGCTGATGGACAGGGGCTCGCCGAACGCGGTCTTCCTGGGTTCGGCACTGGCCCTGGTGCTGGGCATCGTGGCGGCCAGCCTGGTGGGCCGGGTGCGGCGCCGCGCCTGATTTCCACGCGCTACATTGGCGCGCATGCACACCTCAAATTCCCCGCGCGCGGCCGGGCATGCCCTCGTCGAGGCGCTCATCGCCCAGGGTGTCGACACCGTCTTCGGTGTGCCCGGCGAGAGCTATCTCGCGGTGCTCGACGGCTTTCACGAGCACCGCGGGCACATCCGGTTCATCACCTGTCGGCAAGAGGGTGGGGCGGCCTTCATGGCCGATGCCTACGCCCGTTTGACAGGCCGGCCAGGTGTCTGTTGTGTCACCCGGGGGCCGGGTGCCACCAACGCCGCCATTGGTGTGCACACCGCCTTCCAGGACAGCGTGCCGTTGATCTTGCTGGTTGGGCAGGTGGCTGCGGATCAGCGCGACCGTGAGGCGTTCCAGGAACTCGACTACCGGCAGGTCTTCGGGCCAGGCACCCTGGGCATGGCCAAGTGGGCCGCCGAGGTGCAAAGCGCCGACCGCCTGCCCGAGTACATCGCGCGGGCGTTTCATGTGGCGATGCAAGGCCGGCCCGGCCCGGTCGTCCTGGCCCTGCCGGAGGACCTGCTCGGCATGCTGACCGCCGCGCCGGTGGTGGCGCGTGCCGAGCCGGTCGAGGCCTGGCCCGCACCGGGTTCACTGCGCGAGGTCCGGCAACGCCTGCTGGCCGCCGAGCGGCCCTTCATGATCGTCGGCGGTCATGGCTGGACGCGCGACAGCGCCCAGGCCTTGCAGCGCTTCGCCGAGAACTGGAATCTGCCCGTCGGCTGCGCCTTCCGCTATCAAGATGTGTTCGACAACCACCATCCGCAGTACGCCGGCGACGTGGGCATCGCCCTGAACCCGGCGCTGGCACGCCGTATCCGAGACGAGTCGGACCTGGTGCTGGCCATTGGCGTGCGCCTGGGTGAGATGACCACCAGCGACTACACCCTGCTGGAGCCACCTCGGTCGCGGCAGGCACTGATCCACCTTCACCCGGGCGCCGAGGAGCTTGGCCGGGTGTACCAGGCGGACGTGGCCCTTCAGGCCTCGCTGACATGTGCTGGTAAGGCCCTGGAAACGCTGGCCGCACCGACTGCGGTGCCCTGGGCCGCCTGGACGGCTTCGGCCCAAGCCGACTACGAGGCCCTGCGCGAGCATCCGCCAGTGGAGCCGTTGGATCTGGCGGTGGTGGTAAAGACCTTGGAGCGCCTCGCGCCGCCCGATGCCATCTATACCAATGGGGCCGGGAACTTTGCCGGCTGGCTGCACCGCTACATGCGCTACGGCGCCATTGCCCGGCATGGCAAGACACAATTGGCGCCCACGGCGGGCTCGATGGGGTACGGCCTCCCGGCGGCCGTGGCCGCCAGCCTGGTGCAGCCGCACCGCGTGGCCATCAACCTCAGCGGCGATGGCGACTTCCTGATGAATGGGCAGGAGCTCGCCACCGCGATGGCCCATGGGTCGGGGCGCCTGATCAGCATCGTGGTCGACAACGGCGGCTACGGCACCATCCGCATGCACCAGGAGCGCGCTTACCCCGGTCGCACCAGCGGCACACTGCTCGCCAACCCCGATTTCGCGGCCCTTGCCCGGGCCTACGGTTGGGCGGCCGCCACGGTCGAGCACACCGAGCAGTTCGAGCCGGCCTTTCGAGCCGCTCTCGACTCAGGCCACCCGACCTTGCTGCACCTGCGGCTGGATCCGGACGTCAGCCACACCCGTGGCACCCC
>CAYJEC010000348.1:0-4302 GCA_964369025.1 uncultured Ideonella sp.
TACCAATCCGAAGTCACCCAGTTCATCACCGAACTGAAGGCCAAGAGGCCGACGCTGGAGGCGGAGCAGCGCGCCGGCCGCGCGCTGCTGTGGGACAAGCCGCAGGACCGCGAAGCCGCGGCCGAGTTCCGCGCGGCGGATGTGCCGCAACAGCCCTACGTCTACCAGACCGGGCCGAAGTGAACCCGCGGGCGGCCGCACCGGCCGCGATGGGCGCCGAGCTGCCACCCGCCTCGGCACCCGAGGTGGATCTGCCGCGTGAGGTCGACGGCATCACCGTCGCCCGCCTGTACGGCGAGCCGCTGTTCGCACTGCCGACCGACCTGTACATCCCGCCGGACGCGCTGGAGGTCTTCCTCGAGGCCTTCCAGGGCCCGCTGGATCTGCTGCTCTACCTGATCCGCAAGCAGAACTTCAACATCCTCGACATCCCGATGGCGGATGTCACGCGTCAGTACCTGCGCTACGTGGACCAGATCCGCCAGCACAACCTGGAGCTGGCGAGCGACTACCTCCTGATGGCCGCGATGCTGATCGAGATCAAGTCGCGCATGCTGCTGCCGCCCAAGAAGAACCCGGACGGCGCCGAACCGGAAGACCCTCGGGCCGAGCTGGTGCGCCGCCTGCTCGAGTACGAGCAGATGAAGCTGGCCGCCGCTCGGCTGGACGCCCTGCCCCAGCTGGGCCGCGATTTCCTCCGCGCGCAGGTGACCATCGAGCAATCGCTGACCACCCGCTTCCCCGATGTGGCGGTGGTGGACCTGCGCGACGCCTGGGCCGACATCGTCAAGCGCGCCAAGCTGCACCAGCACCACAAGATTTCGCGCGAGCAGCTCTCGGTGCGCGACTACATGAGCCGCCTGCTGCGCCGCCTGCAAGGCGAGCGCTTCGTCGAGTTCCATGACCTGTTCGACACCGCGCGCGGCGTGCCGGTGCTGGTGGTGACCTTCATCGCCATGCTGGAGCTGGCCCGCGAGCGCCTGCTGGAACTGACCCAGGCCGAGGCCTTCGCACCCATCTACGTGCGGCTGGCGTACACGCCCACCTGACCGAGGGCAGAAGCCGGCGCTAGCGGTTTCGTTGCTGCTGTGTCATCTGCCCCACCGCCAACACCGCCTGAGTGCGTGAGCTGACGCCCAACGCGCGCAGAACCGCCTGCACGTGGTCCTTCACGGTTTCCACCGACAGCACCAGGCGCCGGGCGATGTCCTTGTTGGACTTGCCTTGCAGCAGCAGGGTCAGCACGTCGGCCTGGCGGGGGGTGAGGCCCATGGACTCGAAAGAGGGCATGCTGTCCGGCGCGGGGGCCCGGGCAGCAGGGGCTGACCGCGGCTCATCCAAGTCGTGAACCTGGCCCAAGGTCATGGTGGGCACGTAGATTCCGCCGGCAATCACCAGGCGCAGGGCCTCGGCCAGATCCTCTGTTGTCATGCGCTTGGGCAGAAAGCCCATAGCACCCAGGTCAATCGCCTGGATCACATCACTGGCCCGGTCGGAGGACGACAGCACCACCACCGACAACTCCGGGTCGGTGCGGCGCACCTCGTTCAGGAGTTCGAAGCCGTTGGCGTCACCCAATTGGAGGTCCAGCAGCACGAGGTCATGGTCGTCTTCGGCCTGCAGAACGGCCCGCGCCGCTGCGGCGCTGGAGACGGCGCTGACCACCACGCCGGGGCTCAGGTTCTCGATCATGGCCTTGAGAGCCGACAAGATCAGTGGATGGTCGTCAACCAGCAGGACTTTCATCGCAAGGGCGGCGTTAGCTTCGTCAAAGGCGCGATGTTAGCCTTCAGACGAAGCGCCGGCTGACCGATTCGGCCACGCACACCGGCTTGGCCGAGCCTTCGCGCTCCACAGTGACCTCGACCACCATCTGGGCACCGCCCTCGATCGGCTCGAACGACAGCAACTTGAAGTGGCCCCGCAACCGGCTGCCCACCGGCACCGGCGCCGGGAAGCGCACCTTGTTCAGGCCGTAGTTCAGGCCCATGCGGACATCGTCCACGACAAACGAGGTCTCGAAGAAGATCGGCAGCAGGGAGAGCGTCAGGAACCCGTGCGCCACCGTGGTTCCGAACGGGCCCTTCGCCGCAAGTGCCGGATCGGTGTGGATCCACTGGTGGTCACCGGTGGCGTGGGCAAACTGGTCGATGCGGGCCTGATCGACCAGGATCCAGTCGCTGGCGCCAAGGTCTTGGCCCACGAGTGCGGGCAGGTCGGCAAGGTGCTTGAAATGGGTCGGCATGCGGCAGCAGCTTTCAGGTCAGGCCAACCAGGCCAGCAGCGGTTCCCACTGAGCCAGATCGCGTTCGACGCGGCTGGGCGCCACATCCCACAGCGTCAGGCCATGGGCCGCCAGGTGCACGTAGTTCTGGGTGTCGCGGATCGCCGCCACCATGGGCGCCGGCAGCGTGGCCACGAACTCCTGCAGGCGCTCCCTGGCGATGGTGTGGTCCTTGACCCGCATGCCGACCAGGCCCACCCGCACCTTGGCTGCCTTGGGATGATCCTTCAGATCGGCCAAAAAGGCGTGCGTCGCCTGGATGTCGAACAGGCTGGCCTGCATCGGCACCAGGATCAAATCCACCAGGCCCAGCAGTGCGTGCAGTTTCTTGCCATGAAGGCCCGCCGGCGTGTCGATGACGACATGGGTGGTGCCCTTGGGCGGGCGAACCTGGCCCGTCGATTCCCGCATCTCCCAGCCGGTGATGGCCGGCAGCCCGGGCGGGCGCAGGCCCAGCCACTGGCGCGCCGACTGCTGCCGGTCCAGGTCGCCCAGCATCACGGCATGGCCCTGCCAGGCCAGTGCCCCGGCGAGGTTGGTGGCCAGGGTGCTCTTGCCGACGCCCCCCTTCGGGTTAGCGATCGCGATGACCGGCATGCGCTCCTCCTTGTCTGCCCAGGCGGTTTCAAGGGTATGGTAACGGGCTTGCCGGTGCCTCCCGCACCGGGCCAACCCGCTGTGCCCGCCGAATGTCATCGCCGGAAATCGTCGTTCTCGTGGCCCATCCGCGCCTGGAGCATTCCCGGGTCAACCGCGCCCTGTTGCACGCCGCGAAGGGCCTGCCACCGGGCCGCGCCGACGTGCGCAACCTCTACGCGCTGTACCCGGATTACCTGATCGACGTCGACGCCGAGCGCGCTGCCGTGGCCGCCGCCAGGCTGGTGGTCTGGCAGTTCCCGTTCCAGTGGTACGGCATGCCGCCGCTGCTGAAACTGTGGCTGGACGATGTGTTCGGCTTTGGCTGGGCCTACGGCCCGGGCGGTACCGCGCTTCGCGGCAAGGACCTGTGGCTGACGGTCAGCACCGGCGGCGGCCAGGAGGCCTACCACCCCAGTGGCCACAACCGGCATTTCATCGATGCCTTCTGGCCGCCTGCCGAGCAGACGGCGGCCCTGGCTGGCATGCGCTTCCTGCCGCCGCTGGTGCTGCACGGCGCCCACCGGGTGGACGACAGCACCGTGCGCGACCATGCGGCCCTGTACGCCGAGCGCCTGGCCAGCTACCCGGCGTGGCCCGAGATCGACGAACTGGAGCCGGATCTGTCCTGCGCGGTGCCCGAAACCGATCGCCCCGAAGACTGAACGAGATGGATGCTCCTCACGAAGGCGGCTGGCTGCTGACCAGCCTGGTTTACCTCGGTGCCGCCGTGCTGGCGGTGCCTCTGGCCCGCTTTGCAGGGCTCGGCTCGATCATCGGCTACCTGGGCGCCGGCATCGCCATCGGCCCCTGGGGCCTGAAGCTCGTGACCGACCCGCAAACCATGCTGCACTTCGCCGAGTTCGGCGTGGTGCTGATGCTGTTTCTGGTCGGCCTGGAGTTGGAGCCCAAGCGGCTTTGGGCCCTGCGGCGGCCGATCTTCGGCTGGGGTGCGGTGCAGACGATCGGCTCGGCAGCCCTGATGGGCGGGGCGGCGGTGGCCCTGGGGGTCGATTGGCGGCTGGCCCTCGTGGCCTCCCTGGGCCTGGCGCTTTCGTCCACCGCTATCGGCCTGGGCGTGTTGGCCGAGCGCAACCTGATGGGCACCACCTCGGGCCAGAGCGTGCTCAGCGTGGCGCTGTTCCAGGACATTGCGGCCATCCCCATCCTGGCCCTGGTGCCGCTGCTGGCCGCCGATGGCGCGCACGGCGGCGGCGGTGGCTGGCTGGGCGCCTTGAAGGCCGTGGGCGTGATCGCCACCATCGTGCTCGGCGGGCGCCTGCTGATCCGCCCTGCCCTGCGCTGGATCGCCCGCAGCGACACGCCCGAGATCTTCACCGCCGCCTCGCTGCTGCTGGTGGTGGCAACCGCTGCGTTGATGC
>CAYJEC010000349.1:0-4294 GCA_964369025.1 uncultured Ideonella sp.
CACTAGCGCTTCACGGCGCGGTGGCCGATGTCGGTGCGGTGCATGGCACCGTCGATGTGGATGCCGGCCAGCGCCTCGTAGGCGCGCTGCTGCGCGGTCTTGACCTTCTCGCCCAGCGCGGTGACGCACAGCACGCGCCCGCCATTGACTGAGAGCTGACCCTTGTCCAGCGCGGTGCCGGCATGGAAGACCATCGCATCGTCGGCCTCGGCCGGCAGACCGGTGATGACGTCTCCCTTGCGCGGCGTCAGCGGGTAGCCGTGGGCGGCCATCACCACGCCGAGCGCGACGCGGCGGTCCCAGTCGAGCTCGACCTGGTCGAGCGTGCCGGCGGTGGCGTGCATCAGCACGTCGAACAGATCGCTCTTCAGCCGCATCATGATCGGCTGGGTCTCCGGGTCGCCCATGCGGGTGTTGAACTCCAGTGTCTTCACCTGGCCGTCGGCGCTGATCATCAGGCCGGCGTACAGGAAGCCGGTGAACGGGATGCCGTCTTTCGCCATGCCTGCGATGGTGGGGCCGATGATCTCGTGCATCACCCGGGCATGCACGTTGGGCGTGACGACAGGGGCTGGCGAGTACGCGCCCATGCCGCCGGTGTTGGGGCCGGTGTCGCCGTCGCCCACACGCTTGTGGTCCTGGCTGGTCGCCAGTGGCAGCACATTCCTGCCGTCGCACAGCACGATGAAGCTGGCCTCCTCGCCTTGCAGGAACTCCTCGATCACGACCCTCGCGCCACCGGCGTTGTGGACCACACCCAGCGCGTTGTCCTCCAGCATGAAGCGCACTGCTTCGTGGGCTTCGTCCACCGTCGCTGCCACCACCACACCCTTGCCTGCCGCCAGGCCGTCGGCCTTGACGACGATGGGCGCACCGAGCCGGTTGATGTAGGCATGGGCGTCGGCAGGGTCGCTGAAGGTGGCGTAGGCTGCGGTGGGGATGCCGTGGCGTTGCATGAAGTCCTTGGCGAAGGCCTTGGAACTCTCAAGCTGCGCCGCCGCCTGGGTGGGGCCGAAGATGCGCAAGCCCCGGGCACGAAAGATGTCCACCACGCCCTGCGACAGCGGCGCCTCCGGGCCGACCACGGTCAGGCCCACCTTGTTGGCCGCCGCAAAGTCAGCCAGCGCCTGCGGATCGGTGATCGCGACGTCGGTCAGCCGCTTGTCGAGCGCCGTGCCGCCATTGCCCGGCGCCACATAGACACGCTGCACTTTCTCGCTGGCGGCCAGCTTCCAGGCCAGCGCATGCTCCCGGCCACCGCCGCCGATCACGAGAACGTTCATGCCGCGCCCAGTTCAGCGTTGTGATAGACATCCTGGACGTCGTCCAGGTCCTCGATCACGTCGAGCAGCTTTTGCATCCGGGCGGCGTCGTCGCCAGCCAGCTCGATGCTGTTCTCCGCGCGCATCGTCACCTCGGCCACCTCGGGCTTGAGGCCGGCGGCCTCGAGAGCGTTCTTGACGGATTCGAAGTCTGCCGCTGCGGTCAGCACCTCGATCGCGCCATCGTCGTCGGCGATGACATCCTCCGCGCCGGCCTCCAGCGCCACCTCCATGACCTTTTCTTCCGAGGTGCCGGGGGCGAAGATCAGCTGGCCGCAATGCTTGAACTGGAAGGCCACGGAGCCTTCGGTGCCCATGTTGCCGCCGTACTTGCTGAAGGCGTGACGCACCTCCGCAACGGTGCGCACCCGGTTGTCGGTCATGCAATCGACGATGATCGCTGCACCGCCGATGCCGTAGCCTTCGTAACGGATCTCCTCGTAGTTCACGCCTTCGAGGCTGCCGGTGGCCTTGTCGATGTTGCGCTTGACGGTGTCGACCGGCAGGTTCACCGCCTTGGCCTTCTCGATCGCCAGCCGCAGTCGCGGGTTGGCCGTCGCGTCACCGCCACCCAGGCGGGCGGCAACCATGATCTCGCGAATGACGCGGGTCCAGGCCTTGCCGCGCTTTTCGTCCTGGCGGCCCTTGCGGTGTTGGATATTGGCCCACTTGGAATGACCGGCCATGAAGAACGCTCCTGCTGCCGCTCGGCGCGGCAGTGCCGGCGGCGGATGTTGTCGGGTGAAGGCAATCCGGCATTTTAGCGGTGGGGCCGCGCCAGGCCGGCCACCCCGCACCGGCCGGTCGCGTGCTACCTTTGCACACTTGATCGATCACCCTGACAAGGAATCTCTCATGAAGACTCAACGCATCGGCCTCGCTTTGGCATGCCTGGGTGTCGCACTGGCAGCGGGCTGTGCCAGTGCCCCGCCGGAACCCGAAGTGGCCATGGCCAACGTGCCCGAACCTTCGATGCAGAAGTGCGCCACGGTGACCGGCAGCCGTCTGGCGACGACCTGTTCGAACATGGTCAAGTCGACCAACAACACGGCGGCGCTGCGCGAGATGCAGCGCCATGCGCCGATGGATGGCGGCAAGTAGGCCGGCCCTGCGGGGTGCGAGCGTGATCCCTCCCACAGGGCCAACTGGCCCTAAACTGCCCGCACCCCTCGTCCGCTGCGGAGCCCCTACATGGCCGAACCCATCCTCGTCGCCAAACATGGCGACATCGAATGCCACCTGCTGCCTGGCCTGGCCAACCGCCACGGGCTGATCACCGGGGCCACCGGCACCGGCAAGACGATCACGCTTCAGAACCTGGCTGAAAACTTCTCGAAGATCGGCGTGCCGGTCTTCATGGCCGACGTCAAGGGCGACCTGACCGGCATCACGCAGGCTGGCAAGGTGGGCGACAAGCTTGCCGCTGTGCTCCAGGAGCGTGGCCTCGACAGCCCGGCGCCCTTCGCCTGCCCCGCCACGTTGTGGGACGTGTTCGGCGAATCCGGTCACCCGGTGCGTGCCACCGTCTCCGACATGGGCCCGCTTCTGTTGGGCCGTATGCTGGCGCTGAACGAAACCCAGTCCGGCGTGCTGAACCTGGTGTTCAAGATCGCCGACGACCGTGGCCTGGCCCTGCTGGATCTGAAAGACCTGCGCGCGATGCTCCAGCACGTGGGCGAGAACGCCAGCCAGTTCACCACCGAGTACGGCAACATCAGCGCCGCCAGTGTGGGCGCCATCCAGCGCGGCCTGCTCCAGATCGAGGAGCAGGGCGGCGACAAGTTCTTCGGCGAGCCGATGCTCGACATCGGCGACTTCATGCAGACGGTGGACGGCCAGGGTGTCGTCAACATCCTGTCGGCCGACAAGCTGATGAACGCGCCGCGCCTGTACGCCACCTTCCTGCTGTGGATGCTCTCGGAGCTGTTCGAGACCCTGCCAGAGGTCGGCGACGTCGAGAAACCTAAGCTGGTGTTTTTCTTCGACGAGGCCCACCTGCTGTTCAAGGACGCGCCCACCGCCCTGGTCGAGCGCATCGAACTCGTGGTGCGCCTGGTCCGCTCCAAGGGCGTGGGCGTCTACTTCGTGACGCAGAACCCCCTGGATGTGCCCGACAGCGTGCTCGGCCAGCTCGGCAACCGCGTTCAGCACGCCTTGCGAGCCTTCACGCCGCGCGACCAGAAAGCCGTCAAGACGGCCGCAGACACCATGCGTGCCAAGCCCGGGCTCGACATTGCCACGGCGATCACCGAGCTGGCCGTGGGCGAGGCACTGATCAGCTTCCTCGACGCCAAGGGCCGGCCATCCGTCACCGAGCGGGTTTTCGTGCTGCCGCCAGGCAGCCAGATTGGCCCGATCGGGGCACCGCAGCGTCAAGCCTTGCTGCAGGGCTCGCTGGTGGCTGGCGTCTACGAGAAAGCGGTCGATCGCGATTCGGCCTACGAGAAGCTCAAGGGGCGCGCCGCAGCCAGCTCGGACAACGCCAGCTCGATGGCCGAGGAGGCTGCGGCGGCCACCCGTTCGGGAGCGCACGCCCCGGCCGGGCAGGAGGCAGGCGGCGGGCTGCTCGGCGGCCTGGGCAGCATCCTGTTCGGCAGCACCGGCCCGCGTGGCGGGCGCCACGAGGGCTTGGCGGAATCGGCCGCTCGCAGTGCGATGCGCTCGGTCGGCTCGGCCGTCGGCCGCGAGATCGTGCGTGGCGTGCTGGGATCGATCCTGGGCGGTGGCCGCCGGAGGTAGCGCCACACAGCAGGGCGCGGGGCGGCGCGAGGAATAGCCGCGCGCCGCCAGATCGCGCATGTCCTCGGCCCCAGCAGCGGCCAACGCGTGCCGGCGTCCGGGCAGATGCACAGGCACTTCGGCGGCTGCCGTTCGCGCCGCGGCCGGCGCGCTTCGCGAACGACGTCGACCGGTCGTCGCGCGGGTGTGGCGCCCAAGACTGCGGCTGGCGACCATGGCGCCCATTACACCGA
>CAYJEC010000350.1:0-4291 GCA_964369025.1 uncultured Ideonella sp.
CACGCCACCACCGTGGGCCGCCAGTTCCGGCCGGACAACCCGCTGCTGCCCAACTACAAATGGGTGCCCATCGGGTACCACGGGCGCGCATCGTCCATCGTTGTCAGCGGCCAGAACTTCCGCCGCCCCTGGGGCCAGACCAAGGGCCCAGCGGACGACAGCCCGC
This sequence comes from uncultured Ideonella sp., assembly GCA_964369025.1. Taxonomy (GTDB): domain Bacteria; phylum Pseudomonadota; class Gammaproteobacteria; order Burkholderiales; family Burkholderiaceae_C; genus Ideonella. The sequence goes on from CAYJEC010000350.1 coordinate 167, forward strand.
CCAATTTCTGGCCCAGCCGCCGGCTCGACTACGAGCTGGAGCTGGGCGTGGTGGTGTCGCGCCCCAACGCGATGGGCGAGCCCATCCCCATGGCCGAGGCCGAGGAGCATGTGCTGGGCCTGGCACTGTTCAACGACTGGAGCGCGCGCGACGTGCAGGGCTGGGAGTACCAGCCCTTGGGGCCGTTCCTGTCGAAGAATTTCGCGAGCACGTTGTCGCCCTGGGTGGTCACCCTGGAGGCGCTGGCGCCGTTCCGCAGGCCCTTCACGCGCCCGGAGGGAGACCCGGCGCCGTTGCCCTACCTGGATTCGCGGGCCAACCGGGAGCAGGGCGCGATCGACATCGCGCTCGAGGTCTGGCTGCAGACCGCGGCGATGCGCGAGGCCGGCCACCCCGGTGACTGCATCTCGCGCTCCAACTATGCGGATGCCTACTGGACCGTGGCCCAACTGGTGGCCCACCACACGGTGAACGGCTGCAATCTGAACCCGGGCGACCTGTTCGGCACCGGCACCTTGTCCGGCCCGCAACCGGAGCAAGGCGGCTCGATGCTGGAACTGAGCCAGGGCGGCAAGAAGCCGATCGCGCTCAGCAATGGCGAGAAGCGCGCCTTCCTGGAAGACGGTGACACCGTGATCCTGAAGGGCTCCTGTGAGCGCGCTGGCGCCCGCCGTATCGGGTTCGGCGAGTGCCGCGGCATGGTGATGCCGGCCCGGCCGGCTACAGCCTGAGCGTGTAGACCCGGAACACTTCGTCGCGAACCCAGCCCCGGCTTTCATAGAGGGCCTGCGCGGCGAGGTTGTCGTGTGCGGTGGACAGATCCAGCCGCACACAGCCGGCGTCGCGCGCATGCGCCTCTGCGGCATGCATCAACGCGCCCGCCAGGCCCCGGCCGCGCGCGGCCGGCCCCACGAACAGGTCGTACAGCACCATCACCGGGGCAGCCTCCACCGAACAGAAGCTCGGGTAGAGCTGGCAGAAGCCCGCCGGCTCGCCAGCCAGCGCGCCGAGGAACAGGACCGATTCGTTCCGCGCGATCCGTTCGCCCAGGAAGCGCCTCGCCAACGCCGCGTCGGGGGATTGGCCGTAGAACTGCCGGTAGGCATCGAACAGCCCGGCCAGCGCGGCCAGATCGGCCGCGCCTGCCCGGCGCACCATCGGAGCAGTCAACGCAGGCTGGCTTTCAGCACCCGGCCCTCGGCCCGCTTGGACTTGGTGGCGGCCGTGCGGTAGGCCTCCTCCGCGGCGGTGCGCATCTCGATCGCGCGTTGCAGCGCGGCCTGGTAGCGCTCGGGCGTGTAGGTGTTCTCGGTGCCGATGTAGATGCTGCGGCGCTGTGGGGTCTTGCCGAACCGCGGGATCAGCACCGCCAGGCTGCAGTCCCGCACCTTGGCGTTCTTGCGCAGGCGCACCACCGGCCCGGAGATGCCCACCGGCAGGTCGCTGGATTTGCCATTGTTGGGGGCACTCTGAAGCCGCGACGGGGCGGGCATCGTGGCGATGCGTTTCAGCAACTCCTTGGTGGCCAGGGCAAGCGACTTGGCGGCGCCGCTGCCATCCGTGGTGTGGTCTGAATAGAGCTTGGTGCCGGCGTATCGCAGCTGCCAGCCGTGCGTGGCACGGTGATCGATTCTCTGGATGCCTTGCGGGACGCTGAATTGCTCCCCGCTGAAGATCACTACCTCTCGGGTCTTCATGAAGTTCCTCGGTACTGCCAGTGGCCGGCGCGGCAATCTGGGTTGCCCGCGCCGCCTTGAGAAACCTCCCTCGTGCCTGAGTGTAGCCCAGGCTAACCGGGGCTGTGTGGGGTGCTCCCCGAGCCGCCTTCTCGATGCACGACAATCGGCGCCCCCGGACAACCCGACCCTGAGGATCTTTCGCGTGGCATTGTTGATGTTCAAGAACCTGGTGGTGTACCGCGTTTCGGCGCCGGACGGCAGCCCTTGGCAGGCCGATCTGGCCCAGATCGAGGCAGGGTTGCAGAAGGCGCGATTCGTGCCTTGCGCGTCCACCCAGCCGGTGTCCCTGGGGTGGGTGCCGCCGCGCGAGACCGATTCGCCCACTGCGCCGCTGGCCGAGTCGGTTGGCGGGCAGTTCGTGATGCGCCTGATGGTGGAGCAGCGCGTGCTGCCGTCCTCCGTGGTGAAGCGCCACACCCAGGAGCTGGCACGAAAGATCGAGCAGACCACCGGCCGCAAGCCCGGCAAGCGCCAGTCGAAGGAACTGAAGGAAGAGGCCCTGCTGTCGTTGCTGCCGCGCGCGTTCACCAAGCAGGCCACTGCCCATGTCTGGCTCGATCCGAAGGCCGGGCTGCTGATGGTCGACGCCAGCAGCCCCAAGCGGGCGGAGGACGCTGCCACCGTGCTGATCCAGGCGCTGCCCGGCCTGGCCTTGCGCCTCGTGCAGACCACGCTGTCGCCGGCGGTGGCGATGACCGCCTGGCTGGCCAGCGGCGAGGCGCCGGCTGGTTTCTCGGTGGACCGCGAGTGCGAACTGAAGTCGGCCGACGAGATGAAATCCGTGGTTCGCTACGCCCGCCACCCGTTGGACACTGACGAGGTGCGCGCGCACGTGCAGGCTGGCGGCAAGCAGCCCACCCGGCTGGCGATGACCTGGCGCGGCCGGGTTTCCTTCGTGCTGACCGATGGCCTGCAGATCAAGAAGCTGAGCGTGGAGGATGGTGTCTTCGACGCTGGCCGCACCGGCCGCGACGATGACGGCTTCGACGCCGATGCCGCCATCGCCACTGGCGAGTTGCGCCAGCTGATCCCCGACCTGGTGGCCGCGCTGGACGGTGAACTCGTCACCGCCTGAACAGGAGCAACCCGTGCGTGGCCACCTGCCCATGCACTGCGTCGGTGCCAGGCGCACGCTCCTGGTGAGCCTCGGCTTGGCCTGAACCAGGTCTGGCCCCGGGCGGGTGCCAGCGTGGTGCGCCGGGTGCCTGGCGCCTGGGTGCGGTTCTTGAGTGGTCGGATATCGGACCCTGACCGTGACGATGCTCCCTCACCCCGCCCCCCTGCTGCGCACCGAGCCCAGCGGGCCCACCGAACGGGCCCCAATGGCGCAGCCGCGGGCGCAACGCGTCATCAAGATCAGGCGGGACTACAACGCCTGGGTCGCGAGCGAGACGCTCGAGGACTACGCGCTGCGCTTCACGCCGCGCTCATTCCGGAAGTGGTCCGAATGGCGGGTGGCCAACACGGCGTTCGGTGCCGCCTCGTTTCTGGTGCTGGAAGCCGTGGGCGCCACGCTGCTGGTGCAGTACGGCTTCGCCAACGCCTTCTGGGCCATCCTGGCCACCGGCCTGATCATCTTCCTGGCCGGGTGGCCGATCAGCGTGTACGCCGCGCGGCACGGCGTGGACATGGATCTGCTCACCCGTGGAGCCGGCTTTGGCTACCTGGGCTCGACGATCACCTCGCTGATCTATGCCAGCTTCACCTTCATCTTCTTCGCCCTCGAGGCGGCGGTGATGGCCTATGCGCTAAAGCTGGCGTTCGACATCCCGCCGGCCTGGGGCTACCTGTTCTGCGCGCTGGCGGTGATCCCGCTGGTGACCTACGGCGTCACCTGGATCAGCCGCCTTCAGGTCTGGACGCAGCCGCTCTGGTTGGCACTGCTCGTGCTGCCGTACGTCGCGGTGCTGCAACTCCACCCCGGCCTGCTGGCGGAACTGGCGGCTTACCCGGGCGAGCAGGGCACTGGCGCGGCCTTCAGCCTGCCCGGGTTCGGCGCTGCGCTCACGGTGGGCATCGCGCTCATCACGCAAATGGGCGAACAGGTGGATTACCTGCGCTTCATGCCCGAGCGCACGCCGGCCAATCGCACACGATGGACCCTGGCGGTGCTGGTGGGTGGCCCGGGCTGGGTGCTCCCCGGGGTGCTGAAGATGCTGGGCGGTGCGCTTCTGGCCTACCTGGCGCTGAGCCTCATGGTCTCGCCCGATCGCGCGGTGGATCCGAACCAGATGTACCTTGCTGCCTGGGAGATGGTGTTGCCGCACTACGGCTGGGCGGTGGCGGTGACAGCCTTGTTCGTGATCGTTTCGCAGCTCAAGATCAACGTCACCAACGCCTACGCTGGCTCGCTGGCCTGGTCCAACTTTTTCTCCCGCCTGACCCA
>CAYJEC010000351.1:0-1933 GCA_964369025.1 uncultured Ideonella sp.
GCACCGCGCGCACCGAAGATGGCGCCATTGCAATGGCCCACGAGATCGGCTATCCGCTGGTCGTGCGCCCGAGCTATGTGCTGGGCGGCCGGGCGATGGAGATCGTTCAGGACGACAAGGACCTCGAGCGCTACATGCGTGAGGCGGTGCGCGTCTCCGACAAGTCCCCAGTGCTGCTCGACCGCTTCCTTGACGATGCCGTCGAGGTGGACGTGGACTGCATCAGTGATGGCGTCGACGTGATGATCGGCGGCATCATGGAGCACATCGAGCAGGCCGGGGTGCACTCGGGGGACTCGGCATGTTCGCTGCCGCCCTACTCGCTGTCGCCCGCCCTTCAGGACGAGCTTCGGCGCCAGACGACTGTGATGGCCAAGGCGCTGAAAGTGGTCGGCCTGATGAACGTTCAGTTCGCCATTCAGGGCCAGAACGGCGACACCACCGACGAGTCCATCGTCTATGTGCTCGAGGTGAACCCCCGTGCTTCGCGCACGGTGCCGTTTGTCTCCAAGGCCACAGGCCAGCCCCTGGCCAAGATCGCCGCGCGCTGCATGGCTGGTCAGAAGCTGGCCGACCAACGCGGCCGTGATGGCAAGGTCCCGCACGAGGTGATCCCGCCATACTTCAGCGTCAAGGAAGCGGTGTTTCCGTTCAACAAGTTCCCGGGTGTCGACCCCATCCTTGGCCCGGAAATGCGTTCGACCGGCGAGGTGATGGGCGCGGCCTACACCTTTGCCGAGGCGATGCTAAAGAGCCAACTCGGCGCTGGATCTCGACTGCCCGAAAAGGGCACCGTGGTCATCACGGTCAAGAGCAATGACAAGGACCGCGCGGTCAAGATTGCCAGTGACCTGGTCGATCTGGGCTACCAGGTCGTGGCCACCAAGGGCACGGCGGCGGCGATCGCCGAGGCTGGCGTGCCTGTGAAAGTGGTCAACAAGGTCAAGGACGGCCGGCCACACATTGCCGACATGATCAAGGCGGGCGAGATCCAGCTGGTTTTCACGACCGTGGACGAAACCCGCACAGCGATCGCCGACTCGCGCTACATCCGCACCGCCGCCTTGGCCAATCGGGTGACCTACTACACGACCATGGCCGGCTGCGAGGCGGTCACCGAGGCCCTGAAGCACCAGGACGATCTCCAGGTGCTGTCGTTGCAGGAGTTGCACGCCGCGCTCGGCTGACACCACGGCCGGCAGGGCCTTGCAGCCGGGCCAAACTGCTCTAAACTTCTGCCCAGTGTTCCGCCGCCGCAAGGCACCCCGTCGAGGGGGCCCGTGCGGCGGTTTTGCTTTTTCGATCGAATCTCCCATGAGTACCATTCCCCTGACCACCCGCGGCGCCGAGAAGCTGAAGGAAGAACTCCATCGCCTCAAGACCGTGGAGCGCCATGCGGTGATCCAGGCCATCGCCGAGGCGCGCGCACAGGGTGACCTGAGCGAGAACGCCGAGTACGACGCCGCCAAGGACAAGCAGGGCTTCATCGAAGGCCGCATCCTTGAAATCGAAGGCAAGCTCGCGGCGGCCCAGGTCATCGACCCGACCTCGCTTGATGCCGGTGGCCGCGTGGTCTTCGGCGCCACCGTCGACCTGGAGGAAGAAGAGTCTGGTGCCCAGGTCACCTACCAGATCGTCGGCGACGACGAGGCTGACTTGAAGTTGGGCCTGATCTCCATCAGCTCGCCGATTGCCCGCGCTCTGATCGGCAAGGAACCTGGCGACATGGCCGAGGTGCGCGCTCCGGGCGGCGTCAAGAGCTACGAGATCGTCGCGGTTCGCTACCAGTGAACTCCGCGGCCGAACTCGCGCGCCGGCTGATCCCGGGCCTGTGGGCCGGGGTGCTGCTGTGCGTGGCGCTGATGGCCGCCCCAGCGCCATTTGCGACCCTGACCCCGCAGGATGCCGGCCGTGTGGTGGCGCGGCTTTTCGT
>CAYJEC010000351.1:1943-4291 GCA_964369025.1 uncultured Ideonella sp.
AGGAGGCCTATCTGAGCCTGGGCGCGGCAGCGGTGGTGGTGTTGCTGGAGCGACGCAAAGCAGCGGCAGATGCCGAGACCGGGGGCGGTTCGCGGTTCACCATGGCCATGATGCTGGCCCTGGTGGCGATGTTCTGCACCGTGGCAGGCTACTTTGGCATCCAGCCGATGCTGGCGGCGGCGCGCAACGGGCAGGGCGCCTGGACGTTCGGCCAGTTGCACGCGGTCAGCCTGGCTTTCTTCGCAGTCAAGCTGGGGGCCGTGTTGGTGCTCGCCTGGCGGACGGCCTCTGCAGCACGGAACTGAGCCTCTCAGCGGTCGTTCTGGGCCTTTTTCTTGACACTCGTGGGGCGCACCCGGGCGCGCTTGACTTGCCCGCCGACAGTCACCCGCTCGTTGCCGAAGACCTGGACCTTTTTCACTGTGGCGCGGTGGTTGCCGCTCTTGGAGAAGCTGACAATCTTGACGGTGCGAGGCCCGGGCTTGCGGTCTTCCTTCTCGGGGGCCACCTTCTCCGGAATCGGCCGCCAGAGCACCAGCAGTTTGCCGATGTGTTGCACCGGCGCGGCGTGGAGGCTGTCGGCCAGCTGAGCCAGGGCCGCCTCGCGCGTGGCGCGATCGTCCGAGAACATGCGAACCTTGATCAGGCCATGTGCCTTCAGGGCGTTGTCGGTTTCCTTCACGATAGCGGGGGTCAGTCCCTCCGCACCGATCATCACCACCGGGTCGAGGTGATGGGCTTCCCCGCGCTTTTGCTTGCGGTCGGCGGGCGTCAATGAAATGGCTGGCATCCCTCTATTATCCCTCCCTGTATGAAGATCAAGAGCAAGAGCAAGAAGCTCAACAAGGCGTGGTTGCACGACCACATGAACGACCCTTACGTGAAGATGGCGCAGAAGGACGGCTACCGCGCCCGTGCCGCCTACAAGCTGAAGGAAATCGACGAAACCTTTCACCTGATCCGACCGGGCCAGGTGGTGGTCGATCTTGGCGCCGTGCCGGGCGCCTGGAGCCAGTACCTGCGTCGGCGCTTCGCGCCCAAGGTGGCTGGCGTGGGCGGCGCGGCCACCGGCGAACTGGATGGCACGATCATCGCGCTGGACGTGCTGGAGTTCGAGCCCATCGACGGGGTCACCTTCATCCAGGGTGACTTCCGGGAGGACGAGGTCATGCATGCGCTGGAGGCCGAACTGGCCGGTCGGCCGGTCGACGTGGTGGTCTCCGACATGGCGCCCAACCTCTCCGGCATCGCCGCCTCCGATGCGGCGCGGGTGGCCCATCTGGTGGAACTGGCCATCGACTTTTCGGCTCGCCACCTGAAGCCCGACGGCGCCCTGGTGGCCAAGGTCTTCCACGGCAGCGGCTACAGCCAGCTTGTCGAACTGTTCAAGGCCAGTTTTCGGGTTGTGAAGCCCATCAAACCCAAGTCCTCGCGTGACAAGTCCTCAGAAACCTTTCTGGTCGGAATCGGTCTGAAACCCGCCAGACAGTGATTCGATGGCTCGAAACGACGGCGGATTCCCCAGGTTTCGAGGGGCTTTCGCCCCCGGCGCCCAAGGCAGGATCAGGGGTATTGCGTCGACTAGAATTGGCCCCATATGCGGTCTGTCGGTGGCAGGGGAGCATCCCTGTTTGCCTGACGACACGAATCTGACGAAGGAACCGCGGTGAACAATCAGTGGATTTCAAAGGTCGCCGTCTGGCTGGTGATCGCCTTGGTGCTTTTCACTGTGTTCAAGCAGTTCGACAAGCCACGTGGCAACGAGCCGGTGACCTACACGCAGTTCATGGAGGACGCCAAGCAGGGCCGAATCAAGCGTGTCGAAGTGCAGGGGCGCTCGTTGAAGGTCACGCCATCCGACGGCCAGCCTTTCACCATCTCGTCGCCCGGCGATCTGTGGATGGTCGGCGACCTGATGAAGTTCGGCGTGCAGGTCTCCGGCAAGCCCGACGAGGAGCCCTCGCTGCTTCAGACACTGCTGCTGTCCTGGGGCCCGATGCTGCTGTTGATTGGTGTGTGGATCTACTTCATGCGCCAGATGCAGGGCGGCGGCAAGGGCGGTGCCTTCAGCTTCGGCAAGAGCAAGGCCCGCATGCTGGACGAAGCCAACAACACCACCACCTTCGCCGATGTCGCCGGTTGCGACGAGGCCAAGGAAGAGGTCAAGGAACTGGTCGATTTCCTGAAGGATCCGCAGAAGTTCCAGAAACTCGGCGGCCGCATCCCCCGTGGCGTGCTGCTCGTCGGCCCCCCGGGCACTGGCAAGACGCTGCTGGCCAAGGCCATCGCCGGCGAAGCCAAGGTGCCGTTCTTCTCGATCTCGGGTTCCGATTTCGTCGAGATGTTCG
>CAYJEC010000352.1:0-4279 GCA_964369025.1 uncultured Ideonella sp.
CCCGCACATTGCAAACCGAGGAGGAGGCAGAGCGTGAATAGCGCCGGCGCCAGATGCTGCGAATGCTGGCCGAAATCGAGAAGCGCATCAACGACGAGAACGCCCGTCCCAAGAAGCGCTACATCAGCCCGGCCACGCGGGAAGAGGTCTACGCGCTTTACTACGACTCGCTGCGCCGCCGCATCGAGGAGCGTGGCACCCGCGACTTTCCCGAGTACAAGGGCCAGAAGCTCTACGGCGAGTTGACGATGAACCTCACGATCGACGCCCGCGGCAAGGTGATCGACGCCGAGGTTGTGCGGCCGGCGAAGTCGGCCCAATTGAACCGCCGCGCCATAGCCATCGTCTACGCGGCAGGGCCCTTCGGCCCCTTTAGCGAGGCGATGCGTCGCCAGGCGGACCAGATCGTCGTGACCTCGCGCTTCCGATTTACCCGCACCGACGGGCTCGAAACCAGCCTCAGCAACATGACCGGGCCTTGAAGACCTTGCCCCCTCGCATCCTATGCTGATCGATCGCTACGCCGTGCTCGGCAACCCTGTCGCACACAGCCGCTCCCCCTTCATTCATGCCAGCTTTGCACAGGCCATGGGGCAGAGGCTGGTCTATGAGCGTGTGCTGTCGCCGATGGATGCCTTCGAGGCCACCTTGCGCCGCTTTGCCGCCGAAGGCGGGCGCGGCTGCAACGTGACCGTGCCCTTCAAGTTCGACGCTGCGGCCATCTGCCCTCGCCTGAGCGACCGGGCCAGGCTCGCCGGTGCAGCCAACGTGATCCGGTTCGACGTCGAGGGTTGGTACGGCGACAACACCGACGGCATTGGCCTGAGGATCGACATCGAGGCGAACGCCGGCCAGCCGATCGTCGGGCGGCGTGTGCTGCTGATCGGCGCCGGCGGCGCTGCGGCCGGGGTGCTGGGCCCCCTGCTGGAACACGCACCCGGCGAGGTGGTGGTGGCCAACCGCAGCATCGACAAGGCCCTGGCGCTGTGCGAACGCCACGCCAGCTGGGCCCGGCAGCACGGGAGCGCCTTGCGCGCCAGCTCATTGGCCGAACCGGGCCAATCCTTCGACATCGTGCTCAACGCCAGCGCAAGCAGCCTGGCCGGAAGCGGTGTGCCGGTGCCCGACAGCGTGCTGCGCACCGACGCCTTGGCGGTGGACCTGATGTATGGGCCGGCCGCTGCGGGCTTTCTGCATTGGGCGCGGGTGCGTGGCGCACGGGCCCAAGACGGCCTGGGCATGCTGCTGGAGCAGGCGGCTGAAGCCTTCTTGCTGTGGCGTGGCATGCGGCCGTCCACCGCGCCGGTGCTGGCGGCGCTTCGAGCCCAGTTGGCTGCCGAGGCGGCGGCAGGATGAACATGCTCTGGCGTCAGGCAGGGCGCTTGCTGGCGCTGATGTTGCTTTGCGGCCTGGCCCTGCAGTTGTACTTCGTGGCACGCATCGCGCTGATGGCCGTGGTCGATCCGGAGTCCACCAGTTTCCAGCGCAGCGAGGCCTGGCGGCTGGCGGTGGAGAAGCAGCAGATTCTCTGGAGCCAGGATTGGGTGGCGGATGAACGCATCGCCGCACATCTGAAGCGCGCCGTCGTCGCCAGCGAGGACGCCGGCTTCGTCGACCACAGCGGGGTCGAGTGGGACGCGATCGAGGCAGCCTACGACAAGAACCAGAAGGCCGAGGCGCGCGCCGCCAGAATCAACGAGCAGTTGGCCAAGGGTCAGGTGCAGCGCCCAGGCACCGCGCCGGCCAGGCCGCCGGTCAGCCCCAAGCTGGTCGGTGGCTCGACCATCACCCAGCAACTGGCCAAGAACCTGTTCCTGTCGGGCGAGAGAACCGCCATGCGCAAGGCCCAGGAGATCGTGTTGGCGTACATGCTCGAGGCCCTGCTGGACAAGCGCCGCATCCTGACCATCTACCTGAACAGTGTGGAGTGGGGCGAAGGCATCTTCGGCGCCCAGGCCGCCGCACGGCACTACTTCCATGTCGACGCATCACAGCTTGGCGCCATGCAGGCCGCGCGGCTGGCGGTGATGCTGCCGGCACCCAAGCGGTTCGAAAAGAACCCTGGGTCTGCCTATGTCTCCGGCCGCGCTGGCACCATCGTGTCCCGCATGAGTGGTGTCGAACTGCCCTGAACACACATGAACCCCGACACACTCGCTGAGCTCACCGGCCGCGCCGCCCGTCTGGTGGTCGAGGAAGGCCTGGACTACGGTGCCGCCAAGCGCCGCGCCTTGCGCGACCTCGGCTCCGCCGCCAGCCGCAGTGTCACCTTGCCCAGCAATGAGATGGTGGAAGACGAGGTGCGCGAGTACCTTGCTCTCTTCTGTGCGGACACCCAACCCGCTGAGCTGCGCGCGCTGCGCGAGTTGGCGGCACGCTGGATGGGCCGGCTGGCTGCGTTTCGCCCGCACCTGTACGGCGCAATCTGGCGTGGCACAGCCACCCGCCTGTCGCCGGTGCTGATCGACCTCTACTGTGACGATCCCAAATCCGCTGAGATCGAGTTCCTCAATCTCGGCATCGCCTTCGACAGCCACAGCGAGCCAGGCGCAGGTGAGGACACCGTGTTGAGCGTACTGGACCGCTGCCCGGAACTAGGAGAAGTTGTGAGTGTTCACTTCATCGTTCATGACCACGACGTGTTGCGCGGCGCCCTGAAACCGGACAGCCGGGGCCAAACCTGGCGGGGCAATCTGGCCGCGCTTCGCCAACGCCTGGCGGCCAGCGGAGCCTCTTCATGAACCGCCGGCAGTTGGGCTGGGCCGGCTTGGGCCTGGGTGCCCTGGCGGCGGGCGTGGGTGTCGGCCTCAGCCGGCGATCTGAGCAACTGGCGGCCGACGATCCCATGGAAGCTTTCTGGGCTTTGGAACTGGCAACCCCCTCTGGGGCCCAGCTTCCCGTGCGATCCCTGCGGGGCCGACCTTTGGTACTCAACTTCTGGGCCACATGGTGCCCTCCCTGCGTGAAGGAAATGCCCGAGTTGGACCGGTTCGCCCGTGAGTTCTCGAACCGCGGCTGGCAGGTGCTGGGAGTAGCCATTGACCAGGCCGAGCCTGTGCGGGCCTTTCTGAAAGTCACCCCGGTGGGCTTTCCAGTGGTGCTGGCCGGGGCAGACGGTCTGGGCTGGGTACGGCGCCTCGGCAACCCGGCCGGGGGGCTTCCATTCAGTGTGGTACTTTCGGCCCCCGGCCAGATCGTCCAACGCAAGCTCGGCGCCACCGACTTCGACGAACTCGCACGGTGGGCGGCCCCGACTTGACCCGGTTGCATTTGGTTGCCACTCGCCCGCTGGGCTGTCAATAGGTTCTGCCTACTTAAATTTGCGTCTAGCTGCATTTAACTGCAGTCAAAGAGCGTAAAGTTCGCGACTTTGCAAGACTTGCCGACGGGCCTCGCGCCCACCGATGCACCCAGGAATGATTGTGCTTGTCCTTCATGAGCCAAGTCAGAATCGGCTGGGCACCTGCGCATCGGGCGGATGTAGGTGGGCTGAATCGGCGATGATCGGCGCTATTGTGTGCAAGATCACGCCAGACACCGCCTCGCGGCGGCACGCTGTACAGAAGCACCAAGCCGGAGAGCCTGCCGTCGAATTTGCCCCCACTCGGGGCTGACCGGCGACAGTCAGTCGGCCTCCCTGGCACCAGATTTTCTGTTGGAGAGTTCTCAGACATGGACCTGCGCAAGCTCAAGACCCTCATCGACCTCGTGTCGGACTCGAACATCGCCGAGCTCGAAATCACCGAGGCAGACGGCAAGGTTCGAATTGTCAAGTCGGGTGGTGCGGTACACGCCGCGCCCGCGGCCATGGCGCCGGTGATGAGCCCCGCCATGTCCCCGCCGCCGGCCGCCGTGACCCCACCGCCTGAGTTGCCTGCTGCACCCGCGGCCGTGACGGGCCATGTGGTCAAGTCGCCCATGGTTGGAACCTTCTATGGCTCGTCCACCCCAGGCGGCAAGGCCTTCGTCGATGTCGGCACTGTGGTCAAGGAGGGTGACCCGATCTGCATCATCGAGGCCATGAAGATCATGAACGAGATCGAAGCCGACAAGGCCGGCACGATCACCCAGGTCCTGGTCGAAAACGGCCAAGCCGTCGAATACGGACAACCGCTGTTCATCATCGAATAAGCGGCGCTCGCCATGTTCAAGAAAACTCTCACCGCCCACCGCGGCGACAACGCCAGTGGCGTTGCGGCAAAGCCAAATTGCGCCGCGGGCGCAGCCCGCCAGGGCGATTGAGCCGAGGCACCATGTTCAAGAAAATTCTCATCGCCAA
>CAYJEC010000353.1:0-4269 GCA_964369025.1 uncultured Ideonella sp.
TGCTGGTCGGCATCGAGACCGCCGACGACGCCGCCGTCTACCAGCTCAACGACGAGCAGGCGCTGATCGCCACCACCGACTTCTTCATGCCCATCGTCGACGACCCGTTCGACTTCGGCCGCATCGCGGCCACCAACGCGATCAGCGATGTCTACGCGATGGGCGGCCGGCCGATCCTCGCGCTGGCGCTCGTCGGCATGCCCATCAACGTGCTGTCCACCGCCACCATCGGGCGGGTGCTGGAAGGCGGCGCCTCGGTGTGCCGGGCCGCGGGCATCCCGATCGCCGGCGGCCACACCATCGATTCGGTCGAGGCGATCTACGGCCTGGTCGCGCTGGGCCTGGTGCACCCCGGCCGGGTCAAGCGCAACGCCGACGCGAAGCCCGGCGACGTGCTGGTGCTCGGCAAGCCGCTGGGCGTGGGCGTGATGTCGGCGGCACTGAAGAAGGAGCAACTCGGCGCCGACGGCTATGCGCAGATGATCGCGACGACCACGAAGCTCAACACCCCGGGCCCGGATCTGGCGGCCCTGCCCGGCGTTCACGCGCTGACCGACGTCACCGGCTTCGGCCTGGCTGGCCACGCCCTGGAGCTGGCGCGTGGCGCCGGCTGCCAGGTGCGGCTGGACTGGTCCACGGTGCCGCTGCTGGACGGCGTGCGCCAGTTGGCCGCCCAGGGCTTCGTCACCGGCGCCTCGGGGCGCAACTGGGCGGGCTATGGCGCCGAGATCGGCCTGCCTGCCGGCTTCGCCGCCGAAGACCGCGCCTTGCTGACCGACCCGCAGACCAGCGGCGGCCTGCTGGTGTCCTGCGCCCCCGGCTCGGTGGCCGAGGTGCTGGCGGTGTTCCACCATCACGGCTTCGGTCAGGCGGCCTGCATCGGCGAAGTCGCCAGGGCCGAACCCGGGGCCGCGCGCCTGCAGGTCCGATGAGCGGCCCGGCCGTCCTCGCGGTGTTCGTGGGCGCCGGCTTCGGCGCCCTGCTGCGCTTCGGCCTGGGCAACTGGCTGAACCCGATCCACCCGGCCTTGCCGCTGGGCACGGTGGCGGCCAATCTGGCCGGCGGCCTGATGGTCGGCCTGGCCACCAGCTACTTTGCAGCGAACCCCACGCTGGCGCCCGAGTGGCGGCTGCTGGCGATCACCGGCTTCCTGGGCGGCCTGACCACTTTCTCGACCTTTTCAGCCGAAGTGGTGCACATGATCGGCCGCCAGCAGTACGCCTGGGCGCTGGGGGCAGCAGGCATCCACCTGCTGGGCTCGCTGGCGCTGACGGCGGTGGGCATCGCCACCGCCCGCGCCCTCATGGGCGCACCCACCTGAATCCACTCCGTTCGCCTGTCGACGGGCCTGCGGTGCGTCGGCACAATTTCACCCGCCCGCGCGTGCCCTCGCCTCGGCCACGCGCGCGGCCACGAAAGCCTCGAGGGTGGTGAGCGTGATCCCGTGCTCGCGCTCCAGCGCGGCGGCACCGTCGAATCGCTCCGGAATCGCGTCGACTGGCAGGCTCATCAACCGCATCACACGCGCCATGCCCGGGTGAATGGGCAGCGCCGCCACCGACAGGAAGCGGGCCACCGCGACCGGCAGGTGCGACACCCTCGCCTCGACGCCTGCGGCGCGGGCATACATCGCGGTGACCTCCAGGTTGCTGTGGTGACCGGGCCCACCGATTTCCAGCAGGCGCCATGGCGGCGGGTCCTCCAGCAGCGCCCGCACCGCGAACCAGGCCACATCGGTCGCGGCGACGAAGTTGCGCTTCTTGGTGCCGGGCCCGATCAGTTGGGCCTTTCCCTTGGCGAGCAGGCCTGCTCCATTGAAGTTGTGGGCGTGGTGCTCCATGAAGGCGGTGGGGCGCAGGATCACCGCGTCCAGGCCACTGGCCTGCAGAGCCTGCTCGACGGCGTGCTTGGTGCGGAAGAAATCGATCGGGTGGGTTGGCGAGGCGCCGAACGCAGAGGTGTAGACGAAGCGTTCGACTCCCGCGCCGCGCGCTGCGGCGATCAACGCGCGGTGGCCGGCGTCGTCCACCTCGTGCGAACGCCAGCGCCCGCGGCCCAGCAGGCCGTGCGCGCTAGCCAGCACCCGTTGAACGCCGCCACAGGCCCGCTGCAGCGAGGCGGTGTCGGTCAGGTCTCCCGCCACCACCTCGGCGCCCCCTGCGGCCAGGTCCGCCGCCTGCTCGGGGTGGCGGCACAGCGCCCGCACCGCGATGCCGCGCGAGCGCAACTGCTGGACCACCGGTCGGCCGAGAGCGCCGGTGGCACCGACCACAAGGACTTTCATGGGCGGATTCTGAACCTCGGCCCCGTGCAAGCCAAGCCTCCGGGCCGGGGCCCATTGACCGGCCGGCACGCATGCCCGAAGCTGGGGCCATGACACGCTGGCCGTTCCGCTTTCTCCTGACCTTGGTGACACTGCTTGCGCTTACCGCCTCGGGCGCATGGGCCGCCGAGCCCCTGCGCATCGGCTCCAAGCGATTCACCGAGTCCTACATCCTGGCCGAGGTGCTGGCCGAGACGGCGCGGCCGCACGGGCCGGTGGAGGTCAAGGCCGGCCTGGGCAACACCGCCATCGTCTACGAGGCACTGCGCGCCGGCAGCATCGACCTGTACCCCGAATACACCGGCACCATCGCGCGCGAGATCCTGAAGAGCGAGGAGCCCCTCACGCTGGCGGACATGCGCGCGCGCCTGGCGCCTCTGGGCCTGGGTGTCGACGTTCCCCTGGGCTTCAACGACGGCTATGCGCTGGCGGTGCGCGCCGACACCGCCGATCGCCTGGGGTTGCACCGCCTGAGCGACCTGGCCAGGCAACCGGCCCTGCGCCTGGGGCTCAGTAACGAGTTCATCGGCCGCGCCGACGGCTGGCCGGGCCTGGCCAGGCGCTACGGCCTGCCGCAGCGGCCGCAGGGCCTGGACCACGGTCTGGCCTATGACGCCATCGCGCAGGGCCAGGTCGACGTGATCGACATTTACACCACCGACGCCAAGATCGACCACCTGGGCCTGCGGGTGCTGGCCGACGACGCCAGCCACTTCCCGCGCTACGACGCGGTGCTGCTGTACCGGATCGACGTGCCGCAGCGCTTCCCCGCCGCCTGGGCGGCGTTGAAACAACTCGAGGGCCGCATCGGCGAGCCGGCGATGATCGCGATGAACGCCCGCGCCGAGCTGCAGGGCGTGGCGTTCGGCGTGATCGCCCGGGCGCATCTGGCCGGTACCGCCGGAGCTGCCGGGCCCGCGGCCGGCGGTGGCTTCTGGGCCCGGCTGTGGGGCCCCGATCTGGCCCGCCTGGCCGCCCAGCACGTCGGACTGGTGCTCATCTCGGTCGCGCTGGCCGTGGCGCTGGGTGTGCCGGTGGCCCTGGCGGTGGCGCCGCACGCTGCCGCACGCACTGCCGTTCTGGGCGCGACAGGGCTGCTGCAGACCGTGCCGGCGCTGGCGCTGCTGGCGGTGCTGATCTCGTTGCTGGGCCAAATCGGCACCGCACCCGCCTTGGTAGCGCTGACGCTCTACGCACTGCTGCCCATCATGCGCAACACCTGCACCGGCCTGGCCGAGGTACCAGCTGGCCTGAAGCAGGCCGCCACCGCGCTGGGCCTCACCGCCGGCCAGCGCCTGCGCTCAGTGGAGTTGCCGCTGGCGCTGCCGGTGATCGTGGCGGGTGTTCGCACGGCGACGACGATCGCCGTCGGCACCGCGACCATCGCCGCCTTCATCGGCGCTGGCGGGTTCGGGGAGCGCATCGTCACCGGGCTGGCCCTGAACGACCGCGGGTTGCTTCTGGCCGGCGCCCTGCCGGCGGCCGCCCTGGCGCTGGTGTGCGAGGCGGTGTTCGAGGCGGTGGAGCGGGCCCTGGCGCGCCAGCGCGTTCCGGCGTAAGGTGTTTGCCAGCGGAAGGGCGTCCACTCCCTTACATTGAAACCCTGTTGTCGAGGAGACGAAACATGAGCAAGCGTGATGTGGTGGTGCTGGGCGCGGCCCGGTCGGCGATCGGTACCTTTGGCGGCTCGCTGGCCGACATCGAGCCGGCCGAACTGGCCGGCACGGTGATGAAGGCGGCGGTCGAGCGCTCTGGCGTCGACCCCAAGCTGATCAACTACGTGACCGTGGGCAACACCATCCCCACCGAGGGCCGGTTCGCCTACGTGGCCCGGGTGGCCGCGATCCAGGCCGGCCTGCCGATGGACTCGGTGGCCATGGCCGTCAACCGCCTGTGCTCCTCGGGCCTGCAAGGCATCGTGACCACGGCACAGAACATCCTGCTCG
>CAYJEC010000354.1:0-4228 GCA_964369025.1 uncultured Ideonella sp.
TGGGCACCGACGGCCTCCAGCCGCTCGGCCCAGTTGATGTTGGCCTCCTCGTCGAAGCGCGCCTTCAACTCGACCACCACCATGACCTCCTTGCCGCGCCGCGCCGCGTCGATCAGCAAGTCCATCAGCACCGACTTTTCCCCGGTGCGGTAGACCGTCTGGCGGATTGCCAGCACATCAGGGTCGTGCACCGCCTGCCGCAGGAACTCGACCACTGGGTCGAAGCTCTCGAACGGGTGGTGCAGCATCACATCATGATCGCGCAGCGTGTCGAAGATCGGGCGTGCCCGCGGCAGGCGCGCCTCGGGCCACGCAGGCTGGTAGGCCGGGAAGCGCAGCCAAGCGCCGGCCGCCAGGTCGTCGGCCTGGTCGATCAGTTGGTTCAGGCGCACCAGGTTCACCGGGCCGTTGACGCGGTAAAGCGCGGCATCCGGCAGGTCGAACTGTTCGAGCAGGAATCTCCAGAGTTCCTCCGGGCAACTGCGCACCACCTCCATCCGGATGGCCTGGCCGAAGTGGCGCGTGGTCAGGCCGCTGCGCAGCGCCTGGCGCAGGTTGGTCACGTCGTCCTCGTCCACCTCCAGGTCGGAATCGCGGGTGACACGGAACTGCGAGAAGGACTCCACCGTGCGGCCCGGGAACAGTTCTTCCAGGTGAGCGCGGATCACGCTCGACAGCAGAACGAAGCCCTGCCGCCCGGTGGCGCACACGTTGCTCGGCAGGCGGATCACCCGCGGCAGCACCCGGGGCACCTTGACGATGGCGATCTGGCTCTCGCGGCCGAACGCATCCCGCCCGCCCAGGCGCACGATGAAGTTGAGCGACTTGTTGGCCACCTGGGGGAAGGGGTGGGCCGGATCGAGGCCGACCGGCATCAGCAACGGCCGCACCTCGCGCTCGAAGAAGTCCCGCACCCAGCGGCGTTGCGCCGCCGTGCGGTCAGCGTGGTTGATGACCTCGATGCCCTGGCGCTGCAGGGCCGGCATCACCTCGTCGTTGAAGACGGCGTACTGCTCGTCGATCAGCGCGTGGGCGGCCGAGGCCACTGCAGCCATCTCGGCTCGCGCGGCGTCGCTCTGCGCAGCGCGGGCCGCCTCCAGTGTGTCGGCGAAGCGCACCTCGAAGAACTCGTCCAGGTTGGACGACACGATGGTCACATAACGCAGGCGCTCCAACAGCGGCACATCTTCGCGCTGGGCCTGGGCCAGCACGCGGCGGTTGAATTCCAGGATTGCCTGCTCGCGGTTCAGCAGCGGAAGCGTCGGCGTGGGCAGGGGATCGGTCATGACGCCAGTTTATGAAGGTCTTGTGACGATTGCATGACCTGTTTGGCCCAGTGGCGGCGCCACCGGCCGAGGGTCCGGGTTGGCCGGTGCCGCGGCCACCGGCTGTGGCAGCAGGGCCGCTCGGCGCGACCAGTCGATCAGTTCCAGGCGGCCGTCGGGGTGTTCGGCGAGTGCAGTCAGGCTTTCGACCCAATCGCCGTCATTGGCGTAGAGCATGCCGTCGATCTCCCGCAGTTCGGCGTGGTGGATGTGCCCGCAGACGACACCGTGAACGCCACGCCTGCGGGCCTCGCGGGCCACGGCAGCCTCGAAATCGCTCACATAGCTGACCGCGCGCTTGACCTTCAGTTTCAGGTAGCGCGAGAGGCTCCAGTACGGCAGGCCGAACTTCGCGCGCAGGTGGTTCAGGTAGCGGTTGAGCTTCAGCGTGAACTCGTAGAGGGAGTCGCCCACGTAGGCCAACCACTTGGCGCACTGGATGACACCGTCGAACAGGTCGCCATGGGTCACCCAGAGTCGGCGGCCATCAGCAGTCTCGTGGGTGCAGTCCTCCACCACCTCGATGCCGCCGAAGCTGTGGCCCAGGTACTTTCGGGCAAACTCGTCGTGGTTGCCCGGCACGAACACCACCCGCGTGCCCTTGCGGACCTTGCGCAACAGCTTCTGCACCACATCGTTGTGGGCCTGCGGCCAGTACCAGCCACGGCGCAGTTGCCAGCCATCGATGATGTCGCCCACCAGGTACAGGGTCTCGCACTCGGTGCGCTTCAGGAAATCCAGCAAGGCCTCGGCTTGGCAACCGGGTGTGCCGAGGTGGATGTCGGAGATCCACAGGCTGCGGAACCACAGCGGCTCTTCGCCATCCTCGGTCTCGGCAAGCGGCGCGGCGTGCGGTGGCGTGGGCATGGACCGGCATGGTCGCCGGTGCCGGTGACATGCGGGTGAACCGGGCATGACGTTTCGGTGAAGCGACTATTCGTCAACGATGTTCACCAACGCCACCAGCCCCGGGGCCAGCCGCCTTGTAGAGCGCCGGCGACACGGCGATCATCGTCTCGGCGGTGCCGACCCGGCCCGCCACGTTGCGTCACGCACCCCACAAGGAGAGACCCTCTTGATTTCGCATTCCCTTCGCCACGTGGCCCTCGCCTGCGCCACCCTGATGGGCTTGGGCATCGCCCAGGCCGGCCCCGCCCAGCACCCCGGCGCCGTGGCCCGTGCGCTGGCTCACCTGCAGCCTGCGGATCGTTCGGCCGCGGCCGACAGTTTCGAGGCGCGCGATGTCGTGGTCGACGCCGACGGCAGCGAACATGTGCGCTTTGCGCGCCGGTTCCAGGGCCTTCGTGTGATCGGTGGCGACGTGGTCGTTCACAGCCAGGCGGGTGGCGCCCTGCGCGGCCTGTCGCGCACCCTCGCCGCGTCGCCCGCCCTCGACCTGGCCCCGCGCCTGCGCGCAGCCGACGCCGAGCTCGCCGGCCTGCGCACGGCGGGTGTGGCCACCGGTGCCACCGTGAGCAGCGAGTTGGTCGTCTTCGCCCACCATCGCCGCCCGACGCTGGCCTGGGATGTGCTCTACATCGGCGTCACGAAGGCCGGCGTGCCGACCGAGCGCCACGTGATCCTGCAGGCCCACACCGGCCAGGTGCTGGACAGTTTTGACGACATCCAGCATGTCGATGCGGTGGGCAGCGGCCAAAGCCTGTTCCTGGGCACCATCGATATCCACACCGACCTGCTCGACACGGGCGCCTACGCCCTGCGCGACCTGACCCGCGGCGGCCACAAGGTGATGGACCTGAAGGGCAAGTTCAGTGGCCCGGGCACGATGTTTGTGGATGCCGACAACCTCTGGGGCGACGGCACCAAGACCAACCGCCAGACCGTGGCGGTGGACGCCGCAGCCGGCCATGCCTTTACCTGGGATTACTACCTCAACGTGCACGGCCGCAACGGCATCGCCGACGACGGCGTGGGCGCCACCTCCAAGGTGCACCAGACGCTGTTCGGCCTGCCCTGGGTCAATGCGTCCTGGAGTGACAGCTGTTTCTGCATGAGCTATGGCGATGGCGACGCCAGCTACTGGCCCCTGGTGGCGGTGGACGTGGCAGGCCACGAGATGAGCCACGGCGTGACCTCGCGCACCGCCGGCCTCATCTATTCGGGCGAGTCGGGCGGCCTCAACGAAGCCACCTCCGACATCTTCGGCACCATGGTCGAGTTCTATGCCAAGAACCCCGCCGAGACGCCCGACTACCTGATCGGCGAGCGCCTGCCGCGCGACGGCAGCGGCCCGCTGCGCAACATGATCCAGCCCAGCATCGACGGCACCTCGGCCGACTGCTGGTATGCCGGCGTGGGCGACCTCGACGTGCACTACTCGTCCGGCGTGGGCAACCACCTTTACTACATGCTGGCCGAGGGCTCGCAACCTGTTGGAGGCCCCGCCTCCCCAACCTGCCAGGCTGGCGACACCCGCGTCGCCACCGGCAGCGCGGTGGTCAAGGGTGTCGGCCGGCAGAAGGCCGAGAAGATCTGGTACCGCGCGCTGTCGGTCTACATGACCTCCAGCACCGACTACCACGCCGCCCGCGAAGCCACCTTGGCCGCCGCAGCCGACCTCTACGGCGGTGTCGGCTCCAAGACCTGGAACAAGGTGAACGCCGCCTGGGCCGCCGTGAACGTCAACTGACCTGAACGGAGCCTGCGGGCTTCGTTCACTCGCCCAAGTAAGCTGCCCTGACCTTGGGGTCGTCGAGCAATTGCCTGGCGGGGCCGGACATGGTGACCTCGCCGGACTCCATGACATAGCCGCGGTTGGCCAGGGACAAGGCGCGGCTGGCGTTCTGCTCGACCAGCAGAATGGTGGTGCCCTGCTTGTGGATGGTGTCGACCACCTCGAAGATCTTGTCCACCATGATCGGGCTCAGACCCATGCTGGGCTC
>CAYJEC010000355.1:0-4225 GCA_964369025.1 uncultured Ideonella sp.
AGCCGTATGCCGGAGCCGTTGGCAGGCCTTCCTCCTCTGCGCAGGCTACATGGGCGCAACGGTGCGCTTCAACCGCGATTTCATGAACATTTGGTTCGATGGCCAGATCATTCCTTCCTTGGGCTGGCTTGGCCTGGTGATTTTCGCGGCGACGATCTGGAGCATCAGCTGGACATCATCAAAGCGTCCGACCCACCGCACGCTGTTCTGCGCCGCCGGCTGGCTCACAGCGGGGTTTACGCCTGCGGCAGCGCTTATTGCTGGGCATCCACTGGTTGTAGCTGGCTACCTGTTGCCGGGGTGGGGCTGGGCGGGCGTAGTCGTCGCCGCCATCGCGGCGCCTGCGGCCGTCTATGGCATGGCAAGGCTAAAGCTTGAAGCTCGGATGGAAATCGCGATCGTTGCGCTCGCTGGCGCGGTGTTGGCGGGGATCAGCCCATTCCTTGAGCGTCCCGTCCCCGCTCAAGTGCGCGGGGTGGCGACCGTTGATACCGCTTGGGGCCGCCTCGCAGGGGCGGATGCTGCCTTGTCGCGTATGGCGGCCATGGGCCAAACCCAGTCAGGCGCTGCTGCCCAAGCATCTGTATTCATCTGGCCGGAAAGCATCATTGGCCGGTATGAGCCTTCACTGTATCCAGTCCTGGATCTGGAGGTGCTTCGGCAGTCCAGGCAGGCCGGCCGGGTTCCTGTTATCGGCCTGGATATCCCTGTGGGGCCTGACCGGCTGCAATCTGCTGCCGTGGCCTTTTACCCAGACGGGAGCACAGCAACTGCTGTGGCCCGCCAGCCTGTGCCTGGAGCCCTTTGGAAGCCATGGTCCACTGAAGGATCGTTTGTCGCCGATTGGAGCGCCAGCAACCTGCTCGATCTCGGTCAAGGTGACAGGGCAGCGTTTTTCTTTTGCTATGAAGAGCTTCTGCCGTCACTCTTCCTGCTCAACGAGCTGATGGACAAACCGACCATGTATGTCGCCTTGAGCAACACCTGGGCGGATGCCTCGGGCGGCGCTGACCGGCTCCAACGCTTGCACTCTCACGGCATGGCGCTCCTGTTCGGCAGGGCATACCTTCGGTCGGTGAATCGGCCGGTTCCTTAGCAACTGGTCGCGATCATTTGCCGGGCACGGTCGGCGCCCACAGAATTCGGTCGCCATCCTCATTTTTGAGGTGCTCGTGCCCCGTGCACGACTTACCACCCCACCGGGATCTCAAGTCCCGAGGGGACGCGGGATCCCCATTTTTCTGGAGATTCCATGGAAGTCACACAAGAAGTGGAACAGCCGATCGCTTGTGCCCTCATCGACGAAGGGTTCAACTACCGGCGCCGCTATTCGCCCGCAGGAATGCTCAGCCTCCGCGCTGACATTCGCGCCCGCGGCCTCGACACCGCCGTGACCATCCGTCCGCTGGATAACGGTCGTTACCAACTGATCGTTGGTGGCCGCCGCTTCCGCGCCTGGAAGGAAGAGTTCGGCCTCGAAAGCCTTATCCGGGCCAAGGTCAAAGTCCTCAGCGATGCCGAGGCCACTGCCATGATGATGGCGGAGAACAACGAGCGCGAGGATCCGTCCGTCATCGAGGACGCCGAAGGCGCGGCCCGCATGCTGGGGCTGACCAATGGCAATCGTGCTGAAGCCGCCGCCCGCCTGGGCTGGGACACCAAACGCCTGGACCGCAGGCTGGCGGTCATGAACGCAGTGCAGACGGTCCGTGATGCGTACCTGGAAGGCAAGCTGGACGTTGGGCACGTCGAAATCTTCGCGGCTCTGCGCAAAGAAGTACAGGAACGCGTGATGGAAGTCATCCTCAAGGGTGACAAAGTGCCCACCGTCGCCCAACTCAAAGCGATGGCAGAGGCTTCTCTGCAAAAGCTCGAGAGCGCGATATTCGATCGCGCCGAGTGCGAAGGCTGCAACTTCAACACCGGCAACCAACAGGCCCTGTTCGATGTGAGCTTTGAAGGAACACGCTGCACGAACAAGGAATGCTTCTCTGCAAAGACCGAAGCCGAACTGGAAAACCGAAGGGCAGGGCTCACGGACACCTACCAGGTCGTGCGGATCGTGCGCCCCGGCGACAACTCGACGGTGATCGCGCTGCGTGCCGAAGGCAAACGCCCTGTGGGCGCAGAACAGGCTGCGGCGTGCAGGACATGTGCCGATTTCGGCGCCTGTGTTTCAGCCGTGCCGGACACCCTGGGCAAGACCTACACCGACGTGTGCTTCAACCAGAAGTGCAACGACGAGAAGGTCGAGGCCTACAGAAAGGAAACTGCGCAGGAGCAGGCTGCGGCACCCCAAGGCACCGGTCCGGAATCCGCGGGCAACGCGGCGGCGAGAACCGCTGCTGCAAGTAACGTGGGCCACAGCAAGGGCCAGTCGTCCTCGAAGGCGAAGGCCAATGCGGTGCGTAACGCCATCAGCGAGTACCGCGAGAAGGTGTGGCGCCTGGTGTTCCATCGCGCGGTGCTCAAGCTGCCTGTGGTTCAGAGCCGTGCGCTGCTCATCGGGTTGATCGCTCACCAAGCGTCGCACCTGAACGGCAGCGGAGCCATGTCTGCTATCAACAAGGCGCTTGGGACTCAGGTGCCCGTGAGCGGTACCAGCACCAGCAAGCTGCTGCGAGCGCTCCTGAGCTTCGACCAGCACCAGCTGGCGACCGCGTTCCAGCACATGGCGGCGCACGTGACCGACGGCATGCCGATCCGGGACATCGTGGGCTTCCTGAATGCGCTGGATGTGCGGCTGGAGGCCCACTGGAAGGTCAACGACGACTTTTTCGAGATCCTGACCAAAACGGAACTCGATGCAGTCTGTGTGGAGGTCGGTCTGGCCGACGCCGCCGGCAAGCACTACACCGGCCTGAAGAACGGCAGCAAGAAGGAATTCGTGCAAGCCATGCTGAAGGTCGAAGGGTTCAAGTACGTCGGCACCATTCCGGCGCTCATGCGCTGGGACGCCAAGGTTTAACCCAACACGCCCCGTCCCACCGGACGGGGCGAGACAAGGAAGAAAATGAAACTGATTGAACATTTCGACGCTCTCATCAAGGCGGGTGTCGTGCTGCACTTCAAGATCGCAGCCGCCGGTGACAACGTCCAGCTGGACATCATCCCGGTCGGCAAAGACAGCAAAACAGGTGTTTCGCTGCCGCCGCAGGCGCTGGTGGGCTCCGCCGCCGAGATCGACGCCGGCCTGGACGAGTTCTTGCCGAAGTACGCGGGCACCGTTGCCCGCATCGCTGACGTGGTGGCCAAGGCCGACACGGAACTGGCGGCGGTCGAGGCTGCTGCATCCGCCCAGGCCAAACGCGCGGTCGAGGAGAAGTCAAAGACCAAGCCCAAGCCCGGTGCCAAGGTGCATTCGTCGGCCAAGCAGGATCCCGCGAAGGGAATGCTGGAGACAGGTGACGCTGCCGGCGACGAAGACGAGGTTGCTGACTCCGGCACCGAATTGAACACCACAGGTGGCGCGACCCCGCCCGAAGACGGTGCTGGCGAGACGAACGCGCTCAACCCAGGACTTTTCTAAGGACCCGCCATGCAAGTGATCAACATCGAACGTAAGTTCAAGTACAACAGCGTATCGTTGCCGGACCCAAATCCGGCGCTCTCGCCCGACCAGGTGCGCGAGTTCTACGCGACGCAGTACCCTGAACTGAACAACGCGGTGGTCGAAGGCCCCGAGACGAAGGCTCAGGTCGCAACCTGGACTTTCACCCGGGCTGCTGGTGCCAAGGGCTCCGGCCGCGCGGCGCCGGGCCAATCGGCCGCCGACGTGGTTCGCCTCGCGCGCGAAACCAAGGGTAGTTCCCATGCGGAAGCCCTATCCATGGCTGCCCGCCAGGCCGGTAACGGCCGTGCCGGGGCCTTGATCGCCGAAGTCGCCAAACGGCGGTCGGCACATGAGGCACCGCTGCACATGCCCACAGCGGCATATGGCATCTGGGGCTGAACCAGCTCCCTTGAAAGGCCCAGTCTTCGGACTGGGCCTTTTTCTTTGCCCCCGCAAGACTGGCCCGGATCGTTTGACCATCAGGTAGGCCTTTTCCACAATGGGCTCGTTTTCGCATCTGCGAATCCGCGTGAGGCCTGGCCACACGCCTTCATACAACCCCAACGGGACGAGTCGCCCGACGTGGGGGGCTTTGTCCTCATTCCGGAGGACGAAATGTCAACCTTAGAAGCACAACCCCTGGGCCCTGTGTCCCTGGGCTGCTTTTGTCTG
>CAYJEC010000356.1:0-866 GCA_964369025.1 uncultured Ideonella sp.
GCTGCTCCCGGACGGCAGTGCCATTCAGATCGCGGTCCGGGTGGATGAGCACGATCCCACCGCCATGTCGCGGCTGCGCGCGCTGGGCCAGGCGCTGTCCGTGGGCACCACGCAGCGCGTGGCAGTTTCGGCATGGACCGACCTGAGCCGCCCAGACGATGGTGTTGAAATCCTGATCGGTCGGTCTTCGAGCCCATTCCAGGCCGCGAGCCAGCCCGGGGCGCAAGAGGGCAGGGGAGACTCACATGCGGCCTGAGCTTTACCTGAAGGTTCGCGCCTGGATGCTCGCCAACGATCCGGACGCCGCCGAAATCCTCCAATGGTCGCAACAGGACCTGCGCCCGCCCGAGAACCCGCAAGACCTCGCGCATGAAGTGATCTGGATCATCTTGTGCGCCGGCAGGTCCGCGCAGGCGGCGCGCACGATCGAGGCCAAGGTGCGCAAGGCGCTGGACGCTGGCACACCGGTGGTCGAAGCTTTCGGCTACCGGGCCAAGGCCGCAGCCATCGAGCGGGCATGGGCCGAGCGCGCCCAGGACTTCGCGGCCATGCAGGCGGTGCTGGCCACCAGCAATGCAGAGGCCTTCGTCCAGTGGTGCGGCAGCATCCCATTCGTGGGCGACGACACCAAGTACCAGCTTGCGAAGAATTTCGGCATCCAGACGGTCAAACCCGATATCCACGTTTGTCGGCTCGCCGGAATGCCGGACAAACCGCGTCTTCCCACCAGGGAGCGATTCGCGCGCTGTCTGGCGCTGGGTCTGCATCTGGCGCAGGCGTCGGGCGACTCCGTGGCCTCGGTGGACAGCCTCATCTGGCTGGCCTGCAACAAAAGTTCCGTCAATGCCGCATCAGCTGGGAAACAG
>CAYJEC010000356.1:876-1469 GCA_964369025.1 uncultured Ideonella sp.
TGACCTTCGATCCGCACGAAATCCACTTCACGCCGCTGGTGCCCAAGGCCAGGTCGATCTACGCCGCCGCCGGCGAAGGAGAGACCCAGATGCCGTTGGACGGGATGGCGTGATGCCGTTGACATTCGCTTTGCCCGTGCGAACCTGATCTCAGGAGAACCCACGCCATGAACACACCCCTCAAAAAGCCGCTCGCCCTGGCCGACAGCACATCGGCCGCGCGCCTGGTCCAGCTGCGCGCTCAGGTCGCACAGGCCCTGCCCGATACGGACTTCGCGCCCGGCACCGATCCGATGGGCCACAGCACCCTCACCATTCGCCTGGCCAACCGCGTCGAACTGCTCGCCAGTGGCGACATGGATCTGCCGTGGCTGCTGTTCGAAGTCGTGCGCTATGTCCCGCCCGGCGATGTAACCAAGCATCCGTTCGAGGGCTGCACGAGCCCCAGCTACGCCTTCACCGACAAGCTGTCCGGTCAGGCTGCGGTCGACCTGATCGGTCAGTACGCGCGCCTGCCCGCCCCGGCGCCCGCGCCAACCCAATCCTGACCGGGCATGAGCTACTACCTCGAAGTTGCCATGCTGCTGGCGGAA
>CAYJEC010000356.1:1479-2454 GCA_964369025.1 uncultured Ideonella sp.
CCATGTGCTTGGTGAGCGCGTCCCGCCCGGGCATGCCGTGCGCGATCCGCTGGACCAGGAAGCCGCCAATGAACCCAACCTAGGAGAGGCCGCATGAAGATGACACCCGCTCAAGTCAGCGTGGCTCTGGCAAGCGCGCTGGGCCAGATGGAAAACGCCATTCTGAAATCAGGAGGCGCTGACACCACCGGCCTGATGACCGCATGGAGCGCCGTGAAGGAACAGCTGCGCGCGCCGCTCGACGCCTTGGCCGACGTCCTCGAGAACCTGCCTCACGCGCAGGGCATGCACTTCGATCTGGGCATCGAAGCGGCCCACGCAGGCACGCTGGCGGTCTCCGCTGGCTACGAGGACCTGCCGTTCGACGGCTGCCCAGATGCCTGGGCCGAAAAGCCCTTTGCGCGCATCTGCTGGTTCCACAGCGGCGGTGATACCGCGGTGGGCATTCCGGCCATGTCGGGCTGGACGCTGGCGCCTGACCAGTCAGGCACGGTGGTCGCGGACCTCGCCGAACGCGCGCAGGAGGACGCCCACCAGCTCACCCCCGCCCAGGTGCTGGCCGACCGCTCGGCCTCGCGCTGGCTGCTGGCGGCGATCCGCGACGGGCTGGAGCGCGACCCGGTGGACGTGGCCAATGATGCGCAGGTGCTGGCCGGCGTGTTCCGCCGCCGGGCCGATTCCGTCCTGGCCGCCGCGCGGCAGTCGGTGGGCATAGGATTGCCCGGTGCACAGGGATAGCCAATGAACACCCTGGTGCGCAAGACGCCGCCCAGCCCCAGCCCCGTCTACGACACGTTCTGGCGCTTCGCCCACGCGCGCCAGCAGGTCTACCATGCGCGGCTGCGCGGCGACCCTGCGCCGTGGACGCAAGATGCGATCCTGCGCGCGCACCGCTTCACCAACTGCTACCGCGCCAGCGACCGGGTCAGCCAGTACCTGATCGGAAAGGTCCAGCGCCAGGGGCCGCAGGATCCG
>CAYJEC010000356.1:2464-4224 GCA_964369025.1 uncultured Ideonella sp.
AACCTGGTGCTGCGCACCCTGCTGTTCAAGCTGTTCAACCGCATCGAAACGTGGGAGCTGCTGCAGCAGCAGTGCGGGCCGCTCGACAAGGAAACCTTCGAAGTCGCTGGTCTGGACCGTGCCCTGACACAGGCGCGCGCCGCGGGCGTGTCCGTCTATTCGGCGGCCTACATCATGCCCAGCGGCCCGGCCGAGCTGCGGACCACCAGCAAGCACCGTATGCACCTCGAGTTTCTCGCGCGCAGCCTGCGCGACGGCACCATCGCGCGCCTGGCGGCGACCGCCGGCGGCGTGCAGGCGCTGTACCACCAGCTGCTGGCGCTGCCGGGGCGCGGCCCATTCCTCGCCTACCAGTACGCCATCGACCTGAACTACACCGAGAACTACCAATTCAGCGAGAACGCCTTCGTGGTGCCCGGCCCGGGCGCACGCGATGGCCTGCGCAAGTGCTTCACCAGCCTGGGCGACTACACCGAGGCCGACGCGCTGCACTGGATGCGCGAACGGCAGGGCGAGGAATTCGTCTCACGCGGGCTGGCCTTTCAGGATCTGTGGGGGCGGCCGTTGTCCAGTCTGGACGTGCAGAACCTGGCTTGCGAGATCAGCAAGGTCGCGCGGATCGCGCACCCGGAGGTCAAGGGGATCTCTGGCCGGGAACACATCAAGCAGCGCTATCACCCCAGCGACAGGCCGCTGCCGTCGCCGGTATTTCCGAAATGGTGGGGCGTGAAGGTGCCGCCCGGGCTGGGCGCGCCATCTTCGGCTGCGCAGGCCTTCCTCACCTGGTAGGTCTGTCGCCCACATCACGCCATACGATTTTCCATACCGTACGGCTTCTCGTATGGTGCTTCCTACTGCTACTCGTTCAACGATACAGGCATGGGCCTCCCAGCGGAGGCAGGTAGCCTATCTCACCGGCGGTCATCACCATCCTGAAGCGTTCAATGAGGGGGATTCCGGCACTTGCCGCGGCTTAAACGCCAAAATTCGCCGTCACAATCGCGCCACCGGCTTCGGCCGGTGCCCTAATCCTCCCTGTAGGGCGTGAGCAGGCCGTGACAGGCAGGCTACTTCCGGCCCGGCGAATTGCCGGGTTTTTTTTGCCCGCTGCATCTCGCCCCCGAACCCCATCACGGGTGCCCCTCTGGCAGACTAACGGCATGCCGGTTGCTCCGTTTCCTGCGATACCCAAGCCAGGTGGAGCATTCCTCGTCCCGGAGCGGACCCACCATGCCGTGAGAGAGGCGCTCAATACCGCGATCGATCTCCTGGCGGGCCACCCGCTGGACAGCGCTGCGGAGATCAGGCTTCTTCGGGCGGCACAGCAGGCGTTGCCTCCTGAGGGCGGTGATGTGATGGTCTCGGCAGCGGAACACCACGTGGTCAGCGAGTCGATCGCCCAGGGACTGCACCAGCTGAGCATCGCCGGATTCGACGCCGGCGAAGTGGCCGCCATGCGCGCGGCCTACGAGCTTTTTCGCGTACCCAATGTCACGCGTTCAGGCGCGCCGCTAGGCTGACATGGCTCGCGCACTGCCTCCGGGGCCGGGCATCGACGCGATTAGCCCCATGTTGGCGCCAGAAGCCTCCGTGCCACCATTTTCTGATGCGCTGTGGCTATTCGAGATCAAGTTCGACGGCTACCGCTGCCTCGCGGAGTTTGGCGCCGGCCGCGTTGAACTGCGCACGCGCACCGGCGCAAACTGGGGTCCATTTGATTTCAGTGCAGAAAGTGACGGTTCGTGCCTCCCCGCAGAGCG
>CAYJEC010000357.1:0-4218 GCA_964369025.1 uncultured Ideonella sp.
ATTGCTGGGGCACGTCGAGACTGTAGACCGCCGACCCTGAACCGCGCAGCAAGCGCCGACCCCCAACCTCACAACAACATTCAATGCCAAAGGGGTTCGGTAGCCGGTCCGTGAAGCAATGCACATGCCCTGCCGTTCAGAGCGGCCCTGCAGACACCCGACCCCACCGGCTCTTGGCGAGCACGAATTCGAAAGAATGCGACAGTTCACTGGCGCTGCGCGTTCTCCCGGTAGGCGCTTGGCGACACGCCGGTGTGCCGCTTGAAGAATCGGCAAAAGTACGCCGGGTCTTCAAAACCCAGTTCGAAGGCCAGTTTGGATACCGGCGCGGCCACATGCACGAGGCGCCGGCAGGCCTCGCGTGCCAGCCGGGAATGCACCAGACTTTGGGCGTTTTCACCCGTTTCGGCTTGCACCATGCGATTGAGGCGCTCTGTCGACAGGCCCAGGTGGTCGGCGTAGCGTGAGACGGGCCAATGGTCGAGATAGTGCGATTCCAGGAGCACCACCCACCGGGAGTAGAGCAGTTGTCTGCCAAAGCCTCCGCGGCGAACCCCGCTCGCCTGTGCGCGCCGCGCCAGCAGAGCCAGGCGCCAGACGACCGCGCGCGCCAACCACCTGGGCACCGGCCCGTCGATGCTGTCAGCGGCCTGGCTCTCGGCGTGAAGTGCCTCGAACAGCGACTGGAGACGCACGACATCGGGCGTATCGGCGTCCAGGGGCAGCGTGCGAGGCTCGGCGAAGAGTTCCTGCAAGGCTTCTCCCACGGCTGCCGCATCGCCCTCGGCGAGCAGATTGGCGTTCACGGTGAGCACGAAGCCGTCACTGCCGGGCGAAAAGCAGAAGGAGTGCGCCACGCCTGGGGGAATCACATGGACCACCGGCCCGCTGTTGCGGCTGCGTGATTCGTCCAACATCGCGTCGACCTGGCCGGCCCGCAGCCACAGAACCTGGTGCAGACCGCGATGGACATGTGCGTCGATTTCCCAGTTGTGCAGGCGGCTTCGCGAATCGATGGATTCGATGTGAATCAGGGCGGCCCCGCGAGCACCCACCTCACCATAGAGAGTGAACGCCGGCAACGTGCCGACAGCACGGCGTGCCATGGGGCGATCTCGACCAATGACCGGGCTCATGTCAGCCACTGTACGTCAAAAGTGCAAGTGATGAGGCCTGCCTATCCACTGCGGACCGGGCCCGAATTGCACAGAATCCGCAGCGACAAGAGCCTTTCGCGCCAGCCAGGAGACAAGCCCATGTTCTGTTTCGACCCCTACTCACCGGCCGTCGACGCCGATCCCTTCCCCTACTACAAGGCCCTGCGGGACGAGCAGCCCTGCTTCTGGAGCCCCGAGGCGCAGATGTGGGTCCTGTCGCGCTATTCGGACATCGTCACCGCGGGCCAGGATTGGCAGACCTACTCGTCGGCAAGCGGCAACCTCATGACCGAACTGCCAGGCCGCGCCGGCGCCACGCTGGGCAGTTCGGACCCGCCGAAGCACGATCGCCTGCGTGGGTTGATCCAGCATGCCTTCATGAAGCGCAATCTCCTGGCCCTCGAGGAGCCGATACGTGCGGTGGCCCAGCAGGTGTTCGGGCAACTGACAGGGGTCAAGACGTTTGATTTCAAGGAAGTTTCGTCGCAATTCACCGTCAAGGTGCTGATGGCCGCTCTGGGCCTGCCCATGGGCGACGAAGCCATCGTGCCCGAACACGAAGTGCGGGAGAACGCCGTGCTCATGGTGCAGAGCGACTCGCGCACCCGCGCCAAGGGCCCGGAGCACATCGCGGCATACAACTGGATGCAGGACTACGCCGCCAAGGTCATTGCGATGCGTCGCGCGGCACCGCGCAACGACCTGATCAGCAACTTTGCGCTGGCCGAGATCGATGGAGACCGGCTCGACGACCGCGAGGTGCTGCTGACCACCACCACCCTGATCATGGCCGGCGTCGAGAGCCTGGGCGGCTTCATGATGATGTTTGCCTACAACCTGTCCACGTTCGGCGACGCGCGCCGCGCCGTGGTGACCCACCCCGAGTTGCTTCCCGATGCCATCGAGGAAAGCCTGCGGTTCAACACCTCCGCCCAGCGCTTTCGCCGCCGCTTGATGAAGGACGTGAGCCTTCATGGCCAGACCATGAAGGAGGGTGACTTCGTCTGCCTGGCCTACGGCTCGGGCAACCGCGACGAGCGCCAGTACCCCAACCCGGACTTGTACGACATCGGCCGCAAGCCGCGTGGCCACCTCGGCTTTGGTGGGGGCGTGCACGCCTGTCTGGGCACGGCCATCGCTCGTCTGGCGGTCAAGATCGCCTTCGAAGAGTTCCACAAGGTGGTGCCGAGCTACGAGAGATTGGCCGACCAACTGCCATGGATGCCTTCGTCCACGTTCCGCAGCCCGCTGGTGCTGGATCTGGCAGCACGGTAGCCCTCGTCACGACCACCGCCATGGCGCGGAGCGCTATGGCCTCCTCCTGCCCCCCATACTTCCCCCAAGACGAGAGGCTCACCTTCATGGCTGACATCACCTTCGTAGACGCCCACGGCACATCCACGACCCTTGACGTGCCCGAGGGCTGGAGCCTGATGCAGGCCGCCACAGCCAACGGCGTGGACGGCATCATTGGCGAGTGCGGCGGGTCCTGCGCGTGCGCGACCTGTCACTGCTATGTGGACGACAGCCTGATGGCCGTGCTGGCCCCTGCGGCTGCCAATGAGATCGAGATGCTGGAGAACGTCGCTGCCGAGCGCCGCCCGAACAGCCGCCTGGCTTGCCAGATCAAGGCCCGCGCCGAGATGAACGGCAGCACGGTCACACTGCCTGCGACGCAAGAATGAGCGTCGAATCGTCCAGCGGCCACACCGTCATCATTGGCGCCGGGCAGGCCGGCGTGACGACGGCTGAAGCAATGCGCAGTGGCGGCTACGCCGGCACCATCACCCTGCTGGGCGACGAGCCGTATGGGCCGTACCACCGCCCGCCGCTCTCCAAGGCATGGTTGGCCGGTGAAATCACCGAAGGGCAACTGGTGATGCGTGCGCCAGAGATGCTGGCCAGGAAGGACATCTCACTGCGAACCAGTGCCTCGGTGGTGGCGGTCGACCGCGCCGCACGACAGGTTCGCCTGGCCGATGGCGAAATGCTGCCCTACACCGGCCTGGTGTTCGCCACCGGCTGCAGCCCACGTACCTTGCCGATACCCGGCGCCGATGCGTCCAATGTGCTCGCACTTCGCACGCGCACCGACGCCAGCCGCATCGCTGACCTCATGGCTGCCTGTGGCGAGTCCGGAGCGCCTGTGGTGGTGATCGGCGGCGGCTTCATCGGGCTGGAGGTCGCGGCCACCGCGCGCAAGAAGGGATTGAGGGTCACGGTATTGGAGGCCGCGCCGCGGCTGCTGGGCCGCGTGCTTGCGCCTGTGCTCTCAGAGTGGTACGCCGCACTGCACCGCCGCCATGGCGTGGATCTGGTGCTGGACGCGCGAATCGCCGCCATCGAAACGGCAGCCCACCAGGCGGTCGGGGTGCGTTTGGCGGATGGCCGACACCTTCCCTGTGGCCTGGTGGTCTTGGGCGTTGGTGTCACCGCCAACGATCAATTGGCCGTCGCGGCCGGGCTGGCGTGTGACCGCGGCATCATCGTCGATGCCTGTGCGAGGACCACCGACCCGCTGATTGTCGCGGCCGGCGACTGCACCGCGCGCAGGTTGGTTGACGGGACGCTGCTGCGCCTGGAGTCGGTGCAGAACGCCACTGAGCAGGCCAAGTCGGCTGCCGCGGCACTGCTCGGCCACAACCGGCCATTCACGGCGACGCCTTGGTTCTGGTCAGACCAGTACGACAAGAAATTGCAGATGGCTGGTTTGTCCGGCGGTGAGGACGCCTGGGCCGTGCGCGGTGACTCGGACAGCGCCTCGTTTTCCGTTTACCACTTCCAGGCCGGGCGGCTCATTGCCGTCGATTCGATCAACGGCGCCAAGGATCACCTGCTGGCGCGCAAGCTGCTGGAGGCGGGGGTGTCGCCGGCGCCCTCGCAGGCGAGTGACCCCGGGTTCGACCTCAACACCCTCCTGCCGATGTCCTGAAGCAGTGTTGGTTCGTTTGCTGACTTCTGTCAGCGGTCGCGCAGCCCTTGTGGCGGCCGAGCAGAGGCCCCGGGATTGGAGCGGGTGAAGGGAATCGAACCCTCGTATGAAGCTTGGGAAGCTGCCGTT
>CAYJEC010000358.1:0-4203 GCA_964369025.1 uncultured Ideonella sp.
GAAGAACAGCGATGCTGAAGCTCAATAGCCTTCGCCGCTGTGAGCGTGAAACGCCCATGGCAGTCCATGATCGTCACGTCGAAGTCGGCGGCGCTGCTGTAGACAGCGGGACCGACCGCGAGTGTCGTGCTGTCGATGACGCTGACGGTCTGCTCCGCAGACAGGTTCTTCAACAACCTGTCGAGCACCCGCCCAGCGCTGGCGTCCTTCTTCAAGCGATAGGCCACCGAGAGCTGCCGCACCCGCTCGATCAGCTCGAAGGCGGCCCGGCCTTCCTGCTCACGGATCACATCGCCCAGGATCCGGCCAAGTAACCGGATATCCTCCATCAGCGGCTTGTTCTTCGCAGCGGCGTCATCCCGCGTGGACTTTTCCACTGCAGTGGCCTTGGCCTTCGACGAAGCCCGTGGGGCATTGGCGGGGGAACGGCTGGCGCGCGGCATGTTGGCTCCAAGTGGTAACGAAGTTACATGCGGTGTATCCTAGCAGGCTTCATTCCCGGGAGTTCGTCGGCACGCTGATAATTCGCACACCATGCTGAACACCGATCCCTCGAACATCCCCAACCCGGTGGTCATCGCCACCCGGGAAAGTCGCCTGGCCCTGTGGCAGGCAGAGCACATCCGTGACCGCCTGGCCGGTGAACTCGGGTTGGCTGCCGAGTTGCTGGGCATGACGACACGCGGCGACCAGATCCTTGACCGCAGCCTGTCCAAGGTCGGCGGCAAGGGCCTCTTCGTCAAGGAACTGGAGGTGGCACTGGAGGCCGGGCAGGCGCACCTGGCGGTTCACTCGCTGAAGGATGTGCCGATGGATCTGCCAACCGGCTACGTGCTGGTGGCGGTACCGGAGCGGGAGGATCCCCGCGACGCCTTCGTCTCCAATCACCACGTGGACCTCGCCGCGCTGCCCGAAGGGGCCTGCGTCGGTACCTCCAGCCTTCGCCGGGTGGTGCAGATCTTGGCGTTGCGGCCGGACCTGCGCATCGAACCGCTGCGTGGCAACCTGGACACCCGGCTTCGCAAGCTCGACGAAGGCGGCTACGACGCCATCGTGCTGGCGGCCGCCGGGCTGAAGCGCCTCGGCCTGAGCCACCGCATCCGTGCCTGGTTCGATACCGAACGCATGATCCCTGCTGCCGGGCAGGGTGCGCTGGGTCTGGAGGTGCGTGCCGATGCCCATGCGTTGCGCGAGGTGCTGTCCAGCCTGAGCCATCAGCCGACCTGGCTGGCCACCCATGCCGAGCGCGCCGTCTCCAGGGCGTTGGGCGGCAGCTGCTCGGTCCCGCTGGCGGCCCATGCCACCTGGCCGGCGCCTGGCCTGATGAGCATCAGCGTCGCGCTTGGCAACGCCGAAGACCCTTCCCAGCCCTTGCTGAAGGCCCGGCTCGAAGGCTCGGTGGCGGATGTCGCCGCCGCCGAGGCATTGGGGCACCAGGCCGCCGGCCGGCTGCGCGAGCTCGGCGCCGCGCGCTATCTGCCCGGAGTGGGATGACGCCGAGAAGGGCCCTGGTCACGCGCCCTCTGGCTCAGGCGCTGGATTGGTGCGAGCGCCTGCGAGCGCTCGGGGTGGATGCCCAGGCTCTGCCACTCATCGACATCGCCGCGTCACCCGACGTCACCGCGCTCGCCGCCTGGTTCTCCACCCTCGCCGGCGGGCCGCCGCCCCCGGCTGCGCTGGTGATGTTCGTCAGCCCGAACGCCGCGCAGTCCCTGGTCGACGCGTTGCCGCCGGGTTGGCAATGGCCTGCCAGTCTGCTGGCCGCAGCCACCGGGCCGGGCACGGTGGCGGTGCTGCGCGCAGCAGGCGTGCCGGCCGATCTGGTGGAGGCGCCGCCGCCGAACTCGCCACAGTTCGATTCCGAGACCCTGTGGCTGCGCCTCGCGCCGCGGCGCGACTGGGCTGGCCAGCGCGTGGCGATCGTGCGAGGTGACGGTGGCCGTGACTGGCTCGCGGAACGGCTGCGCGAGCAGGGTGCCCAGGTGGAGTTCGTCCAGTCCTATGCACGCCGGGCGCCGCATTGGGATGCGGCCCAGCGCCAGGCCTTGGCCCAGGCCCTGGCGGCGCCGCAGGAGGTCTGCTGGTTGTTGAGCAGTTCGGAGGCCGTGGAGCACCTGGCCACGCTGGCGCCGGGGGCCGATTGGTCGGCGTCGCTGGCGCTCGCCTCACACCCACGCATCGCGGAAGCGGCACGGAGGCTGGGTTTCGGGCAGGTGACCGGGATCCGCCCGACGCCACAGGCCGTGGCCGACGCGCTGAAGCGTCACGACGCCAGCTGACTGGCGCCTGTTGGCGAGACAAGCGCCGCAGCACTGTGGCGCCGATGCCGCGCCCACCCACTTGGCGACAGGCCCGTCGATACAATCCCGATCGACCGTGAGCCTGCCTGAAAATCCCTTGTCCACCCCGGTGCCCGAGCCCGCCAGCGCGGCCCAGGCCCCCATGGCCGGGGCGACGGTGGCCATGCCCGGCTGGGTGGCCCGCGGGCCATGGCTGGCCGTGGGTGCGGCTCTGCTCGTGGCGATCTGCGTGGCCAGCCTGGCCCTCGTGTGGACCACCCACCAGCGCCTGCGCGTGCTGGAGCAGGAACTGGTGCGCCGCCAGCAGACCAGCCAGGACCAATCCACCGAGGCACGCCTGTTGGCCCGCCAGGCCCACGATGCCGCCGCCGACGCGACCGCCAAGCTGGCCCTGATCGAAGGCCGGGTGGCCGAGTCCGCGCTGCAGCGCACGCAGGTGGAAGAGCTGATCCAGTCGCTCTCGCGTTCGCGCGACGAGAACGTGCTGGCCGATGTGGAGGCGGCCTTGCGCGTGGCCCAGCAGCAATCGGCCATCACCGGCAGCCCGGAGCCGCTGGTGGCGGTGCTGCGCCAGGCCGACGAGCGCCTGGCTCGCTACAACCAGCCGCGCCTCGAGCGCGTTCGCCGTGCCGTCGCCAAGGACCTGGATCGCGTGCGGGCGGTGTCGGTGGCCGACGTGCCCACCCTGTCCATCAAGCTCGACGAGGCGGTGCGTCTCGTCGACGACCTGCCCATGCTCGCTGTGCCTGACCGCCGCATGGCCAGCAAGGAATCTTCGGCAGCGCCGGCACGTGCGGCCTCTGCATCGGTGCCATCCGCGGGGGAATGGATCGGCCGTGCGCAGGGCATCTGGCAACAGGTTTCCGCCGACATCTGGGCCGAGGCGCGCAGCCTGGTGCGTGTCACCCGAATCGACCGGCCGGAGGCCATGCTGCTCGCCCCCGAGCAGGCCTATTTCCTGCGCGAGAACCTGAAGCTGCGCCTGTTGAACGCGCGCCTGGCCCTGTTGTCGCGCCAGTTCGACCAGGCACAAAGCGATCTGGCCGTGGCGCAGTCAGCGCTGGAGCGCTACTTCGACCGCAGCTCGCGCCGTGTCACCGCCACCGCCGAACTTCTGCGGCAGGTGGCCGGCCAGGCGCGCCAGGTCGGCCTGCCGCGCCCGGACGAGACCCTGGCTGCGCTGGCAGCCGCCGCGGCCGGCCGCTGACGCCGGAGCCGAGTCACCGCATGCGCTCCGTCATCTGGCTGGTCCTGCTGTTCACCGTGGCCGTGGTGGCCGCCACTATGCTGGGCCAGAACGACGCCCTGGTGGCCATCTTCTATGGCAACTGGCGGCTGGACCTGTCGTTGAACCTGTTTCTGCTGGCCCTGTTGGCGACGATCTTCGTCATGTTCGCCGGCCTGCAGGCCACCAACGCGCTGCTGAGCCTGCCGACGCGGGCGCGTGAATGGCGCGAGCAGAAGCGCGAGCGCGCGGCGGCCCAGGCCCTGCGCGAGGCGCTGTCCGAGTTGTTCGCCGCCCGCTACGCCCGCGCGCAGCGCGCCGCCCAGCGCGCGCTCGATCTCCAATCGATGAGCCGCACGCTGAAGGCCGAT
This sequence comes from uncultured Ideonella sp., assembly GCA_964369025.1. Classification (GTDB taxonomy): domain Bacteria; phylum Pseudomonadota; class Gammaproteobacteria; order Burkholderiales; family Burkholderiaceae_C; genus Ideonella. The sequence continues at coordinate 3,897 of CAYJEC010000358.1, forward strand.
CTGCAGTTCACCGTGCTGGCCGAGATGATCGCGGCCTCGGGGCTGCATCGCCTGCAGGACCGCCGGGCACGCGACGAGCGCGTGGCCTCGGCCCTGGCCCTGGTGCGCGGCCGCCTCGGGGCCGGCAGCGCTTTCGACGGCTTGCAGCTGCTGAGCGCCGAGTGGGCCCTGGAGGACCGCGACGCCGAGCGCGCACTGGGCCTGCTCGCCGAGTTGCCGCCAGGAGTCGCGCGGCGCACCCAGGCCCTGCGGCTGAAGATGCAGGCCGCGCGGTTGCAGCGCCGCCCCCTCGATGCCATTGACTTGC
>CAYJEC010000359.1:0-4191 GCA_964369025.1 uncultured Ideonella sp.
TGATGTAGGCGTGGTCGCAGATGCCCAGCGTTTCGCGCACGTTGTGGTCGGTGATCAGCACGCCGATGCCGCGCGATTTGAGGAAGCCGATGATTCGCTGGATCTCGATCACCGCGATCGGGTCGACCCCGGCGAAGGGCTCGTCGAGCAGGATGAAGCGCGGCTGCGTGGCCAGCGCCCGAGCGATCTCGACACGCCTGCGCTCACCGCCCGACAAGGCAGGGGCCGGGGAATCGCGCAAGCCGGTCAGGCTCAGGTCGTGGAGCAGCCCCTCCAGCAGGCGAGTGATCTCGGCATCTGCCAGCGGCTTGCCGCGCGAATCGACCTGCAGTTCCAGCACCGCGCGGATGTTCTCCTCGACGGTCAGCTTGCGGAAGATCGAGGCCTCTTGCGGCAGGTAGGACAGGCCCAGGCGCGAGCGTTGGTGAATGGGCTTGCGCTCCACCGAAACCCCGTCGATGCGGATCTCGCCAGCGTCGCATCGCACCAGCCCCACCACCATGTAGAAGGTGGTGGTCTTGCCGGCGCCGTTGGGGCCCAGCAGGCCGACAACCTCGCCCGCCCCCACGGCCAGGTGAACGTCCTTCACCACCATGCGCGCGCCATAGCTCTTGCGCAGGCCGGTGGCTTCAAGTCGGCTGGTGCCGGTGGGCGCGGCCGTCAGGGCGGCCGTGGCGTCCGGAGCGTTCACTTGGCCGGCTCCGAGGCAGCGGCCTCGGCATTGCGCGGGATGAAGACCAGCCTGGCCCGCCCGGGCGGGGCGCCCACGCTGGGCGGCGGGCCGCCCTCGAAGACGATGGTGTCGGTGCGTTGGTCGTAGGTGATGACGGCGGCACTCGCCTCGTCCGGCGGGCCGCTGGACCGCACCACGCGCATCTTCGCGTCGCCGACGAAACGCACTTTCTCGTTGGCGCCGTCGTATTCGACCCGCAGGGCCTCGGCTTCAACGGTCTCGTCGACCCGGTCGCGTTTCTGGCGGAACTGGGCCGGGCGCTCCGCGCTACCTCGGGCAGTAGCCTGGTAGCGGCCCGGGGGCGCCTCCTTGATCTCGACGCGATCGGCCTTGATCTGCAGGCTGCCTTGGGCGATGACCACGTTGCCGCTGATCACCGTGAGCTTGGTCTTCAGATCCACCGTGGCGGATTGCTGGCCATCGCTTTCGATCACCATCGGCATGCCGCGATCGGCCTTCTCAGCCCTGGCAGGGCCCGCGGCGAGGGCGGCTAGGAGCCCGAACCAGGCGGCGCGAAAGAGTGGGGAGTGGGATGTCGGCATGATCGGCATGAAACTTGCAGATCATTCTACGCCGGCGCCTGCCGCTGGCCTCGGCCAGCGGTGTACCCGACCCCGGTCAGCCCAGCGTCTTGCGTACCTGGGCGACCAGGTGGTCCACCACCTGGAACACGCGCTCGTTGCCGCCAGCCATGGCCGCGGAGGTGATGTAGCGGCCCTGAACGCCGAGCGCCGGGACGCCGTCGATGCGGTAGGCCTCGGCCAGTTGCCGCGCCTGTCGGGCCTTGGTGGCCACCCCGAAGGACTTCATGGTCTCACTGAACTTGGCGCCATCCAGGCCCAGGCCGGTGACGAACGCCACCATCTCAGCATCGTTGGTCAGGCGCTTTCTTTCCAGATGGATGGTGTTGAACAGCTTACGGTGGACGTTGGCCAACTCACCCATCGCCTCCAGTGCGTAATACACCCGCTGGTGAAACTCGTATTGCGGGGTGAACGCGGCCGGCGCGCGCCGAAAGTTGATGTCCGGCGGCAGCCGGGCCAGCCATTGCTCTACCAGCGGCTCCAGCGCGAAGCAGTGCTGGCATCCGTACCAGAAGAACTCGACCACCTCGACTTTGCCGGTCGAGGCCATCGGGATCGGTTGCCCGAGCCGTTGGTAGTGTGTGCCCTCGACAGGCCCGGCCTGGGACTGCGCCAACGGCGCAGCTGAGATGCCGACAAGGCCGAGGCCGAGGGAGGAGAAATCGCGCCGATTCATGGCTGGGTTCCTTGAAGAGTGTGCACAGCGGTGTGAACGATGGAGGTACGCGGCCCGCAGAAGTTCAGTTTCGCGGCCGCTCGAGCCGGACCAGGGCGGCGTCCACGCCCAGTGCCTTGACGCGCTCTTGCTGGCCTTCGGCGTCGGCCTGGCTGTCAAACGGCCCGAGCCTCACCCGGTGGACGGTGCGGCCGCTTTGTTCGCGCTGGGTGATCTTGGCGGCAAAGCCCTGTAGCGCCAACTTGGCGCGCTGTTGTTCGGCGTCGTCCGGGCTCGAGAAGGCGCCAGCCTGGACGTAGTAGATGAAGGGCTCGGCACCGGAGCGGGCTGGGGCCGACGCCCTGACCCCGGGCACCGGCTCGCCGGCAAGGATGGCGGCCGCATCGCGGTCTGCCTTCGGCGGTGGCGTGGTCGCCGGCTGCGACGCCGGGGCTGCACGGGCCGCGATGGCAGGAGACGATGGCGCAAGTGCCGCCTGGCTTGCCGAGCCCGGTCCTGCGGGCCGGGTGACCGGCTTGCCGCCCAGGCCGGCATTCGGATCCCAGTTTTTCAGCTTCTCTGCTTCGGCGGCATCCTGCTCCGGGCTGCGGTGCGGCACCTTGTCGTGGAACGGCGAGGGGACCTTGGCGATGTACAGCGCCACGCCGAGCGCCAGGGCCAGGCCGATCAGCAGGCCGACGATCAGGCCCATGGCGAACCCACCACGTTGGTGTTTCGCGAAGGCGCCAGCTTGCAGTTTCATTCCGACTCCGTGCCTGAAGAGATTTCACGCGACATTGATTCCGGCGCGCCGACGCCCAGCAGCGACAGCGCATTGCGCAGCACCTGGCGTGTGGCGTCCAGCAGCGACAGCCGGGCGAGCGCCAGGCCAGCGTCGTCGACCAGGAAGCGTTCGGCGGCATAGTAGCTGTGGAACGCAGACGCCAGATCGCGCAGGTAGAAGGCCACATCGTGCGGGGCCAGCTCGCGTGCGGCGCCGCTGAGCATGCCGGGATAGTCAGCCAGCTTGAGCATCAGAGCGAGTTCGGTAGGCGCCACCAGCAGCGACAGGTCTGCTTCGCCCAGCCTATCGGTGTCGTGGCCCTGCGTGCGCGCCTGAGCCAGCACCGAGCAGATGCGGGCGTGGGCGTACTGAACGTAGAAGACCGGGTTCTCATCGTTCTGCTTCAGCGCCAGGTCGACGTCGAAGACGAACTCGGTGTCGGCCTTGCGGCTGATCAGGAAGAAGCGCACCGCGTCGCGGCTCGTCCAGTCGATCAGATCGCGCAGCGTCACGTAGCTGCCCGAGCGCTTGGAGATCTTGACCTCCTGGCCGCCTTTCATCACCGTGACCATCTTGTGCAGCACGTAGTCGGGGTAGCCCACAGGCACGCCCATGCCGGCCGCCTGCACGCCGCCGCGCACCCGGGCGATGGTGCCGTGGTGGTCGGTGCCCTGCACGTTGATGACCTTGCTGAAGCCCCGTTCCCACTTGTTCAGGTGGTAGGCCACGTCCGGCAGGAAGTAGGTGTAGGTGCCATCGGACTTGCGCATCACGCGGTCCTTGTCGTCACCGTAGTCGGTGGTGCGCAGCCACAGCGCGCCAGCTTCCTCGAAGGTCTTGCCGGATTTCTCCAGCAGGCCGATCGTGTCGGTGACGCGGCCGCTGGTGTACAGGCTCGACTCGAGAAAGTAGTTGTCGAAGTGGACGCCGAAGGCCTGCAGGTCCAGGTCTTGCTCATGGCGCAGGTAGGCCACGGCGAACTGGCGGATGCCGTCCAGGTCTTCCGGGTCACCCGAGGCCGTGAACTCGCGGTCGTCGGCCCGAACCGTCTTCTTGGCCAGGAAGTCGGCCGCGATGTCGGCGATGTAGTCGCCGTTGTAGGCAGCCTCCGGCCAGGCAGCGTCGCCTGGCTTCAGGCCGTGCAGGCGGCACTGGGTGGAGGTGGCCAGGGTGGCAATCTGAACGCCGGCGTCGTTGTAGTAGAACTCGCGGGTGACGTCCCAGCCCTGGGTCTCGAACAGGTGGCAGATCGAGTCGCCCAGGGCGCCCTGCCGCCCATGGCCCACGTGCAGCGGGCCGGTCGGGTTGGCGGACACGAACTCCACCATCAGCTTGGCGCCGTTGGCAGGTTGGCGGCCGAACTGATCCGCCGCGGTGCGGACTTCGCGCACGACTGCCTGCTTGGCCGCGTGCGTCAAGCGCAGGTTGATGAAGC
>CAYJEC010000360.1:0-4180 GCA_964369025.1 uncultured Ideonella sp.
CGGTCAGGCCGCCCTTGACCTTGCCGTTGACGGTGCCGACCACGAACTCGCCGGATTCGAGCGAGTTCTCGAGCGACAGCCACGAGGCCAGGCGCTTGGCCTTGTCGCGCGACAGGATGGTGTCGCCGTAGCCGTTTTCAACAGCATCGATGGCCACCGAGACGAAATCACCGACCTGGACTTCGATCTCGCCGGTGTCGGTCTTGAATTCCTCGATGGGCACATAGGCTTCGCTCTTCAGGCCGGCATTGACGACCACGAAGCTGTGTTCGATGCGCACCACCTCGGCGGTGATGACCTCGCCGGAGCGCATTTCGGAGCGCTGCAGGCTTTCCTCGAACAGGGCGGCAAACGATTCGGCACCGCTGCTGGCGGCGACTTGGGCTTGGGACATGAGGGGTTCCTAGGGCTGGCTTGCAACGAGCCAGCAAAGTTGCGGTGCGGAGTGCACGGCAGGGTTGCGGTTGACGAGTTCACCGCCCTCGGTCGGACCATGCGGTCCTGGAGGGAAGGGCGGTGGGCCCAAGGGGCAGCGGCTCTGATTTGCTGTCAGAACCGCCGGCGTTGCTGCCACCAACCCAACACCTGTTCCACCGATTCCTCGATGGTGAGGCTGGAGTTGTCCAGCAGCTTCGCATCCACGGCCGGCTTGAGCGGCGCGACGGCGCGGGTACGGTCCCGCTCGTCACGCATCTGCAAATCAGCGCGAAGACTGTCGATATTAGCGGGATTTCCTTTAGAAATCAACTGCTTATATCGCCGCTCGGCACGCGCGTCGGCGCTCGCGGTGAGGTAGACCTTCAACTCGGCGCCGGGGAAAACCACGGTGCCCATGTCGCGCCCATCCGCCACCAGCCCCGGCGCGCGGCGAAAGCTCAATTGCAACGCGTGAAGCGCGGCCCGCACCGAGGGGTGGACGGAGACCCGCGAGGCCAGGCCGCCGGTGGATTCCAGTCGCAGCGGGTCCGTGATGTCCCGGCCGGCAAGGAAGACCCGCTGGTCCGAAAACCGAAGTTCCAGCCGGGCTGCCAGCGCGGCCAGCGCCGGTTCGTCCTCGAGCGCGATGCCCGCATCCAGTGCCGCCAGTGCCGTGGCGCGGTACAGCGCGCCGGAATCGAGCAGGTGGTAGCCCAGGCGTGCGGCCAACTCGGCGGCCAGCGTGCCCTTGCCCGACGCGGTGGGGCCGTCGACAGTCAAGACGGGCACGGCGTTCGGAGCCGGTGTGACGATGCCGAAGAAGGCCTCGAAGTAGTCCGGGAAGGTCTTGCCGACACAGCGCGGGTCTTCGATGCGCACCGGACAGTTGGCCCCCGCCAGCGGGTTGAAGGCAGCGAGCGATCCGCACATCGCCATCCGGTGGTCGTCGTAGGTGTGCAGGCTGGCGGGGTTCCAATGGGTTGGCGGGGTCACGGCGATGAAATCCGGGCCCTCCTCGACCGTGGCGCCCAGCTTGCGCAGTTCGGTGGCCATGGCGGCGATGCGGTCGGTTTCCTTCACGCGCCAACTGGCGATGTCGCCCAGGCGGGTGGTGCCGTCTGCATAAAGCGCCATCACGGCCAGCGTCATGGCCGCATCGGGGATGTGGTTGCAGTCCAGCGTCAGCGCCTTCAGGGGCCAGGCGCCGCGGCGCACCTCCAGCCAGCCGGGGCCGCCGCGCACATCTGCGCCCATGGCACGTGCCGCCTCGACGAAACGGATGTCGCCCTGGATGGAGTCGAGCCCCACGCCCTCGATGCGCACCGGCTCCTGCGTGGCGGCGATGGCACCCATCGCCACGAAATACGAGGCCGACGAGGCGTCGCCTTCGACGTGTATCGATCCCGGGCTTCGGTAGGCCGATCCACGAGGCAGCACGAAACGTTGGTAGCCGTCCCGCTGCGCATCGATGCCGAAGCGGGCCAGAAGGCGCAGCGTGATGTCGATGTAGGGCTTGGAGATCAGGTCGCCATCGACCTCGATGACCACGTCTTGCGCGGTCGTCACCAGCGGGAGCGCCAGCAGCAGGGCGGTGAGGAACTGGCTGGAGACGTCGCCGCGCACTCTGATCGGAGCGGCCAGGTCGAGCTCGACCGGCGTACCGGTGCCGACCCGCAGGGGCGGATAGCCGGGCTGGCCCAGGTCTTCCACCGGGCAGCCGAGCTGGCGCAGCGCGTCGACGAGGTCGCCGATCGGCCGCTCGTGCATGCGCGGCACGCCGGACAGTTCGAAGTGCCCGCCTTGCGTGGCTGCCAGCACCGCCAGTGCGGCAGTGAGAGGGCGCATCGCAGTGCCCGCATTGCCAAGAAACAGCTTGGCCTCGCGGGTGGCGAGGCGGCCGTCGAGGCCGGTCACGTGCAATGCGGTGCCATCGCGGCGCAGCGTGCAGCCGAGTGCCTGCAGCGCGTCCAGCATCACGCGCGTGTCGTCCGAATCCAGCAGGTCATGCACGGCCGTCGTGCCCTCTGCCAGTCCAGCGAGCAGCAGCACCCGGTTGGAGATGCTCTTGGATCCGGGCAGGCGCACCGAGCCACCAGCGCGGACAAGGGGGGGCAGGTCGAGGAAGGCCGTGGAGTACATGGTGGGCAGCGGCCAGCGGCCGAGGCGGAGAGCCTATTTCTTGACGGGACGGCCAGCGCCCATGCGCCAATGGCTGCGGGTCTGCGAGACACCGTTGACCAGGGCTTCCAGCGCTTCGCCCTGGCAGTCGCGCAGAACCTGTTCCAGCACGCCGAGTGCGCCACGGAAGCGCTCGGATTGCTTGAGGATCTCTTCGCGGTTGGCGATCAGGATGTCGCGCCAGATCGCTGGGTCGCTCGCGGCGATGCGGGTGAAATCGCGGAACCCTGGGCCGGCGAGCGACAGGAACTCCTCGCTCTCCTTCTGCTGCAGGATGCTGGTGAAGTAGGCGTACGCCAGCAGGTGGGGCAGGTGGCTCACCGCGGCGAAGGCGGCGTCGTGCGCCTCGGGGGTCATGACCCGGGTGTGTGCGCCCAGTGCCGCCCAGACGACCCGGGCCTTCTCGACCAGTTCTGGCGAGGTCTGTGCGATCGGCGTCAGGATGACCTGGCGGTCTTTGTAGAGATCGGCATCTGCGTGCTGCACGCCAGCGAGCTCTTTCCCGGTGATCGGGTGGGCCGGCACGAAGGCGCTGGCGCGCTCCTTGAGCACGCGACGCGCCGCGTCCACCACGTCGCGCTTGGTGCTGCCCACGTCCATGAACAGCACGTTCGGGTTCACCAGGTGGCGGATGGCTCGGAAGGTGGTGTCGGTGGCGGCCACCGGCACCGCCAGCAACACGATGTCCGAACCCGAGACGGCCAGCAGCGCCGATTCGGCGACCTGGTCGATGACGCCCAGCTGGCGCGCGCGCTCGGTGGTGGAGGGCGACTTGCTGTAGCCGATCACCCGCTGCACCAGGCCGGCCTGCTTCAAGGCCAGGGCGAAGGAGCCGCCCATCAGGCCGCAGCCGATCAGGCCGAGTTGGTTGAACATCAGTGCACGTCCAGCGGGTAGGTGCCCAGCACCTTGAAGAAGGCGCAGACGTCGCGCAGTTCTTTCAGCGCAGCATCGACCTGCGGCTCATCCGGGTGGCCCTGCAGGTCGATGTAGAAGTAGTACTCCCACTGGCCGGAGCGGGCCGGGCGGGACTCAAAGCGTGTCATGGACACGCCGTGCTTCTTCAAGGGCACCAGCATGTCGTGCAGGGCGCCGGGGCGGTTGGTGACCGAGACGATCAGGCTGGTGCAATCGTGGCCCGAGGCCTTGGGGGCAGGGTGGCGGTGCGGGTCGGTGACGATCGCGAAGCGGGTGCGGTTGTGCGGGTCGTCCTGGATCGCTGGGGCCACCACGTGCAGGCCGTACTCGCTGCCGGCGCGCACGCTGGCGATGGCGGCCATCTTTGGGTTCTGGCCGGCTTGGCGCGCGCCTTCGGCGTTGCTGGACACCGGGCGGCGCTCGGCCAGTGGCAGGTGGTTGGACAGCCAGGCATGGCATTGGGCCAGCGCCTGCGGGTGCGCACACACCACCTCGACACCGTGCAGGTTGTTCTCCCTGCGCAGCAGGTTCTGCCGGACGAACAGGCTGGTCTCGCCGATGATGAACAGCGGCGTGGTCAGCAGGATGTCCAGCGAGCGCGCCACCACGCCCTCGTTGGAGTTCTCCACCGGCACCACGCCGAAATCGGCGGCACCGGCGGCGGTCA
>CAYJEC010000361.1:0-4159 GCA_964369025.1 uncultured Ideonella sp.
ACAAGGGCATTGCCAATTCCATCCTGATCAAGATCAACCAGATTGGTACGCTGACCGAAACCTTTGAAGCCATCGAGATGGCCAAGCGCGCCGGCTACACCGCCGTCATCAGCCACCGCTCGGGCGAGACCGAAGACAGCACCATTGCCGACATCGCCGTGGGCACCAATGCCGGCCAGATCAAGACCGGCTCCTTGAGCCGCAGCGACCGCATGGCCAAGTACAACCAGCTCCTGCGCATCGAAGAAGACCTGGGCGACGTCGCGTTCTACCCTGGCCGCGGCGCCTTCTATAACCTCAAGTAGCTCTTTCCGCCCATGAGACTGCTGCCTGTTGCCCTGGCCTCACTGCTGGTGCTGGTGCACGCCGAACTCTGGTTCGGCAAAGGTGGCGTGCCGCACCGCATGATGCTGCAGTCGGAGCTGGCTCAGCAATTGGCGGCCAACGCGCAGGCGCGCGCGGTCAACGAGCAGCTCGCCGCCGAGGTGGCTGATCTGCGCGAAGGCACCGAGATGGTCGAGGAGAAGGCCCGGCTCGAACTGGGCATGATCAAGCCGGGCGAAACCCTGGTCGTCGTCAGCGCGGCTCTCCGCTGAGCCGCGCAGCCGACGTGGACAGCCTGCTGCAAGGCGCGGCGCCCTTGATGGCGGTCGCCTTCGAGCTCTGGGGCAGCCCCACCACCTGGCTGGAGATCGTGGCTTGTGCGCTCGCAGTCTGGATGGTGGTCTGCAACATGCGGGTCGACCCGCTCGGCTGGCCTCTGGCCATTTCGAGTTCGCTGCTCTATGCGCTGTTGTTCGCGCAGTCGCGCCTGTACGGTGAAGCCGGCCTGCAGATTTTCTTCGTGGTGGTCGCCGCCTGGGGATGGTGGCAGTGGCTTCGTGGGCGCGGCGATGACGGCTTGGCGCTCACGGTCCACCGGCTGACTGCCGCTCGCCGGGTGCAGGCCATCGCGCTCACGCTGGCCGCCTGGCCACTGCTGGGCTGGGCGCTTGCCCGCTTCACCAACTCAGACGTGCCTTACCTCGACGCACTGCCCACCGTGGGCAGCATCGCCGGTCAGTTTCTGCTCGGCCGCAAGCTGATCGAGACCTGGCCGGTCTGGATGGCGGTGAACGCCGTCAGCGTCGCGTTGTTCGCAGTCAAGGGGCTGTGGTTGACCGTCGGCGTGTACATCGTGTTCGGCGTGCTGGCTGTCGCTGGTTGGCGCGCCTGGCGAGCGCTGGAGGGCCAGGTCCGTGCGTGAGGTACAACGCCCGGCCTGGCGCTTGGCCATCGTCGGTGCCGAGAGCACTGGCAAGAGCACCCTCGCACAGGCCCTGGCACAGCGCCTGGGCACACTGGGGCCGTGGCGCACCACGTGGGTGGCCGAGCACCTGCGTAGTTGGTGCGATGCACATGGCCGCACGCCTCTCGCCCACGAACAACAGGGCATTGCCGCCGAGCAGGCCCGCCGCATCGAGGCGGCTGAAGCGTCACACGACATCGTGGTCTGCGACACCACGCCGCTGATGACCGCCGTCTACAGCCGCCAAGTGTTTGGCGACCGTTCGCTGGAGGCGATGGCGCTGGATTGGCAGCGGCAATGCCACCTCACCTTGCTGACCGCGCTGGACCTGCCCTGGCAGGCCGACGGCCTGCAACGCGACGGGTCGCAGGTGCGAGTGCCAGTTGACACCGCACTGCGCGAACTGCTGATCGGCGCAGCGCTGCCGTTCGTGGTCATTGCCGGCCAGGGTGCGGCGCGCCTGGATGCCGCCATCGATGCGGTCACGCCCCATCTGCTTGCAGGAACCTCGGGCGCCACGGGGCTGTTCACCCGCCTGGCGGAGCGAGATGCCGCCCAGCCCGCCTGGGCCTGGGTCTGCGAGACCTGCGATTCGCCGGACTGCGAGCACGCCAGCCTGAAGCAGGCGCGCGAGCGGCTACTGCAGAGCCGGTGAGCCCGGGGGCTGGTCGCGCCCGGGCGTGAACAACTCGCCCACGTCGACCGCGTCGAAGTGGTACTGCAGGCCGCAGAACTCGCAACCGATCTCGATGTTGCCTCGCTCAGCCAGGATGTCGTCGGCCTCGTCGCGGCCCAGGCCTTCGAGCATCGCCCGCACCCGGTCACGCGAGCACGAGCAGGCGAAGTGCGGGCGCAAGGGCTCGTAGCGGACCACCGGTTCCTCCCAGAACAGGCGGCGAAGCACGGTGTCCGCATCCAGGGTCAGCAGTTCATCGCGGGTCAGCGTGGCGGCCAGGTGGGCGATCCGGTTGAATCCCTCTGACAGGCCAATGAGGTCTTCGTTTGAGGCCGCACCCAGGTTGCCCGAGCCTTCCACCGGCAGGCGCTGGATCAGCAGGCCGGCGGCCATCTCGTCGTTGGCCGCCAGGATCAGCCGCGTGTCCAGTTGCTCGGACTGCAGCATGTAGTGCTCCAGCACCTGCGACACCGCCTGCAGCGGCTCGCGCTGGTCGCCGTGCAGCGGCACCACGCCCTGGTAGGGCTGCTGGCCGGGCAGGCGGTCCTGCGGGTCCAGCGTGATCGCGCAGCGCCCCTTGCCGTGCAGGTTGAGCATGGCTTCCAGGCGGGCATCGTCCGGCACCTCGCCCACCACCGTGGCGGTGGCGCGAAAACTCAGGTCCGAACGCGACTCGGCCACGGCCAGCTTGACCGGCCCGTCGCCAAAGACCTGCAGGATCAGTGAGCCGTTGAACTTGATGTTGGCCTGCATCAACGTCGACGCCGCGGCCATCTCGCCCAGCAGTTCCCGCACCGGTTGCGGAAATGCGCCAATGCCCTCGCGCCGCTTCAACACCGTCTTCCAGCTGTCGGTCAGGCGCACCAGCATGCCACGCACGGGCAGGCCGTCGAACAGGAATTTGTGGAGTTCACTCATGCAGCTTCAGAGGCGTTTCAGTTGGGTGCGGTGGCGCTCGGCGTTGTCGACATAGTGCGCGGCGCTCCACTTCAGGCGCTCGATCTGCTCTGGCGTCAATTCACGCACCACCTTGGCCGGCCTGCCGACGATCAGCACGCCGTCCGGGAACTCCTTGCCTTCGGTCACCAGCGCACCCGCACCCACGATGCTGTTGCGCCCGATGTGCGCCCCGTTGAGGATGACAGACTGGATGCCGATCAGCGAGTTGTCGCCCACTGTGCAGCCGTGCAGCATCACCTGGTGGCCCACCGTCACGTCGTCACCCAGCGTGAGCGGCGCGCCGTCGTCGGTGTGCAGCACGCAGCCGTCCTGGATGTTGCTGCGTTCGCCGATGGTGATCCAGTCGTTGTCGCCCCGAAGCACTGCGCCGTACCAGATGCTGGCCTGCGCCCCCAGTGCCACGCGCCCGATCACCTGGGCCGATTCGGCCACCCAGGCCGAGGGGTGAATCCGGGGCGCATCGTCGCCGAGTTGGTAGATGGCCATGGAGATCCTTGTTCGGTGTGGCGCGGCGGCAAGGGCACAATTCTAGAGATGGAGTTGCGTGCGGAGGCATTGAGGGTCTTGTGCGTGGCGGAGCCGGAATCCAAGGCCCGCCAGGCGCGGGCGTTGTTGGCGGCATCGCGCGGTGGAGCGTACCTCGACCCCGAAGCAGTGCTGGCACCCGAGGCGCCCTTGCCAGGCCGTCCGGCCCGGCCCGGCCTGGTCGCTGCCATCCAGGTGCCCCGGCGCTCGCCCTTCACCACCGAGGGTCGCGCGGCGCTGCTGCACGCGATCTGCCACATCGAGTTCAACGCCATCAACCTTGCGCTCGACGCCGCCTGGCGCTTCGCCGGCATGCCCGAGGCCTTCTATCGAGACTGGTTGCAGGTGGCCGGCGAAGAGGCCCTGCACTTCACGCTGCTGCGCGACCACCTGAAGGGCCTGGGGCACGACTACGGCGACTTCGACGCCCATGACGGCCTGTGGAGCATGGCTGAGAAGACGAAGGACGACATCGTGGCCCGCATGGCCTTGGTGCCCCGCACGCTCGAAGCCCGGGGGCTTGACGCCACGCCGCCTCTGCAGGCCAAGCTGCGCAAGGCCGGCGATCTGCGTGCGGTGGAGATCCTCGACGTGATCCTGCGTGACGAGATCGGGCACGTGGCCATCGGCAACCGCTGGTACGCCTGGCTGTGCCGGCGTGACGGGCTTGAACCGATCAGCACCTATGCCGACCTGACCCTGAAGTACCA
>CAYJEC010000362.1:0-4153 GCA_964369025.1 uncultured Ideonella sp.
TGTGCTGGTGGACGTGACCGGCAACACCCACCGCAGCGAATTCTGCATCGACAAGCTCTACTCACCCGACGCAGCCACCGGCCGCCTGGGACTGCTGGAGCTGCGCGCCTTCGAGATGCCGCCGCATGCGCGCATGAGCATCGTGCAGCAGCTGCTGCTGCGGTCGCTCGTGGCGCGCTTCTGGAAGGCGCCGTACAAGGCGCCGCTGGTGCGCTGGGGCACCGAACTGCACGACCGCTTCCTGCTGCCCACCTTCGTCAAGATGGATTTTGACGACGTGATGGACGACATGTCCCGCGCCGGCTACGCCTTCGACGGCCAGTGGTTCGCGCCGCATTTCGAGTTCCGGTTCCCGAAGATCGGCGAGCTCAGCAGCCGCGGCGTGCACCTGACGCTGCGCAATGCGCTGGAACCCTGGCACGTGATGGGCGAGGAGGGTTCGGCAGGCGGCACGGTGCGCTATGTGGATTCGTCACTGGAGCGCATCGAGATCATGCTCACCGGCCTGGTGGATCCGCGGCACCGGATCGCCGTCAACGGCGTGGCGGTGCCCCTGCAGCCGACCGGCCGCGTGGGCGAGTACGTCGCTGGTGTGCGTTACCGCGCCTGGGAGCTGCCCTCCGGTTTGCACCCCACGATCGGCACCCATGCGCCGCTCACGATCGACCTGGTCGACACGTGGATGAACCGTTCGCTGGGCGGCTGCCAATACCACGTGGCGCACCCCGGCGGCCGAAACTACGTGACCTTCCCGGTCAACGCCTACGAGGCCGAGAGCCGCCGGCTGGCGCGCTTCTTCCCGCACGGGCACACGTCCGGCACGTTGGAGGTGCCGCCGCCGGAGCGCAGCCTGGAGTTCCCGTTCACGCTCGACCTTCGCCGTGCAGGTAGGTAGGCCCATGGGCCTGCCCGCGCGGGCGGGTCCGGATGGCCGGGCCTGCTGCGCGCAGGCATGATCGGGCCATGTCCAGTCCCCCAGCGCCACCCGGTTCCCAGGCCACGCCGCGCCAGAGCAGCCTGCTGCCCGACGACGCTGTGCCTACGGCCGACCTGTTGGCAGGTGCGGCGGCCGTGCCGGGCAGCGAGGGCCACTTCGACGAACTGCGCGGCAGGCTGAACGCGCCCGGAGCATCACGCGACCGGCTTGCACCACTGTGGAAGTCGTTCTTCGAGGCAGTGGGCACCGACGGCTGGCAAGACCTGACCACTCGCGCCGCTCGGGTCCAACGCCGCGTGCACGACGACGGCGCCACCTACAACGTGTACGCCGAGGGCAGCGAAGCTCCTCGCGAGTGGCCGCTTGAGTTGCTGCCGGTGCTGATCGGTGCCGAAGAATGGGCAGATATCGAGGCTGGTGTGGCCCAGCGCGCCCGCCTGCTCAATGCCACGCTGGCCGATGTGTACGGCGAGCGGCGCTTGCTCGACGAAGGCCTTCTGCCCCCCTCGCTGGTGCTCGGCCACCCGCAGTACCTGCGGCCCCTGCACGGCTGCGTGCCGCCCGGTGGCGTGCACCTGCACGTGGCTGCGTTCGAGCTGACCCGCGGCCCCGACGGCGGCTGGTGGGTGCTGGGCCAGCGCACCCAGGCGCCGTCTGGGCTAGGCTACCTGCTCGAAAACCGCCTGATCATCGCGCAACAGTTCCCCGAGGCCTTCCGCGATCTGCATGTGCAGCGCGTGGCCTCGAGCTTCCAGACTTTGCTTCAGGGCCTGCTCCGCCTGTCGCCGGCTGGCGAGCGCTCGCGCGTCGTGCTGCTGACGCCCGGCCCTCACAACGAAACCTATTTCGAGCAGGTCTTCCTGGCCCGCTACCTGGGCCTCACACTGGTGGAGGGCGGCGACCTCACGGTGCGTGCCAACAGGCTCTACCTGAAGACCCTGCATGGCCTGGAGCGTGTCCATGTGGTGCTGCGGCGTGTCGACGACGACTACCTGGATCCACTGGAGTTGCGCGCCGACTCCGCGCTTGGCGTTCCCGGCCTGTTGCAAGCCCTGCGCGCTGGCGAGGTGGTGGTGGCCAACGCCCCGGGCGCTGGCTGGCTCGAAAGCCCGGGCCTGATGGCGTTCTGGCCCGGCGTGGCCGAGGCATTGCTCGGTGAGAGCCTGCTCCTGCCGGCCACCACCAGTTGGTGGTGCGGAGAGGCGGCGGTGTGGCGCAAGGCCGCCCCCAAGCTTGCGGACTATGTGGTGGCACCCACCTTCCCGGCCAGCGGTACCACCACAGGCTTCCCGCCTTTCGTGGCGGCATCGTTGGCGCCGAGCGCGCGTTCTGCGTGGGCTGGCCGCGTCGAGGCCGATCCGGCGGCCTATACCTTGCAAGCCCGGGTGAAGCCCTCCGAGACGCCAACCTGGCGCGACGGCGCACTGGAGCCGCGTCCGTGTGTTCTGCGGGTATTCGCCATCTCCGACGGCGCTGGCGGCTGGCGCGTGCTGCCGGGCGGGCTGGCCCGTGTATCGCACCGGCGAGACGCCGCCCACGACCCGTGGCTCAGCATGCAGCGTGGCAGCGCAAGTGCCGACACCTGGGTTCAGACCGCTGGCACGGTCGACACCACGTCGCTGTTGCCGCGCCCGCTGACTGCGGCCGACCTGTCCACCTGGCACCGCACCGTCACCAGCCGCGCTGCCGAGAACCTGTTCTGGCTCGGCCGCTACACCGAACGTGCCGAGAACACGGTGCGCCTGGCCCGGGTGACGCTGGAGGCGCTCACCGGCAGCTTCATCTACGGGGCATCGCCGGCGGTGCTGCAGGTGCTGGATGCGCTGGCGCGCCGGCACGGCCTGGTCGGTGCTGGCGTTCCATCTCCCGAGCAGAGCCTGCGCGTCTTCGAGCGCTCGCTGGTGCATGCAATGGGTGACCCGCAGGGCAGCAGTGTGGCCTTCAACCTGATGGCGCTGCGCGGCTGCGCCCAGGCCCTGCGGGAACGTCTGGCGCAGGAGCACTGGAAGCTGATCCACGAGGTGGGCGACCATTTCCTGCAGCACTTCGCCTCGGTGATGGAGAGCCCTGCCAACGAGCCGCTGGCCGACGCCATGGGCGTGCTCTCGCGCGTCACCACCCACCTGGCTGCCATCACCGGCGCGCAGACCGACCGCATGACGCGAGACGACGGCTGGCGCCTGCTCAGCGTGGGCCGGCAGATTGAGCGGCTCGACTTCCTCTCCCACACCTTGGCCACCGCCTTCGAGCATGGCCTGCACCAGCGCGACGATGGTTTCGCGCTGCTGCTCGCGCTCTTTGACTCCACCATCACCTACCGCGCCCAGTTTCAGGCGCGACGCGAGGTGCCTCCGCTGCTGCACCTGCTGGTCCACGACACCGACAACCCGCGCTCGCTGGCCTGGGTGGCCCGCACCATGCGCGACCGCTTCGTCAAGCTGGCCCGCCACGAGCCCTTGTGGGCCAACGAGCTGGCTCAGAACCTGCCGCGGCCGGAGGAGTGGCCTCTGGAGCTGATGGCGGCTGTCGACGACGGCGGTGGCCATGGGGCCCTGGTGGCCGCGCTGCGCGACTGCAGTACCCAGGCGCAATCCCTGTCGGACGCCCTCAGCCGGCGCCTGTTCTCACACGTCGGCCCGGCGGATCGGGCGGTGTGGCAATGAAGGCCGCCAACGACGACTCCAGCATTCGTTGGCTCAGCGTGCGCCATGTCACCGTCTACGACTATGACGCGCCGGTCGAATTGGCCCACCACATGGCCCACCTCTGCCCACGCGACACGCCCGTGCAGCAGGTGCGGGGCTGGTCGTTGCGCATCGACCCCCTGCCCGACGAGTGGATGGTGCGTGGCCCGGTCGACGCCCGCCTCCCCGAAGGCCAGACCAGCATCGACAGCTGGGGCAACACCCGATGCGCCTTCAGCCACACGCGCGTGCATGAGCGCCTTCGGGTGGAAAGCCGCTTCGAGGCCGGCCTGGCCGGCTGGCCCGGACTGGGCCCCGTGTGGGGGCGCCACAACCAGCGTTTCCTGGCCGATGCGGAGGTCGACGGTCGCCTGCTGCGTGTGGCGCTGCCGCGCGGCGGCATCGACCCGGGCACGATGCGGCGCCGCGGCCTGCCGGCTGCGGGCACCGGCTTCAAGGCGCGCATCCTGGCCGGCGGCAGCGACGCCGCCACGCTGCATTACCGGCTGCGCTTCCCGGCCGGCTTCCACTT
>CAYJEC010000363.1:0-4147 GCA_964369025.1 uncultured Ideonella sp.
TTTGCCGGGGCCTTGGCCAGCAGGGCTTCGGCGCCTTCCAGGCCGCTCACGTCCTCGGCACCAGCCAGATCCACCTTGTAGATCTGCTTGACGACAGCCACCGAGTTGTCGCCCAGGCCCTTGCCGTCGCGCTCGAGCACCAGGAACTCGTGGCTGTTGAGTGCCAGGATCTCGCTGCTGTTGTAGGCCTTGGCGAAGGCCGCGATGTAGTTGTCATAGGCGTACTGGCTCACCGCGCCGCTGGCGATGTCGATCTTCACGATGCGGTTGGCTCGGCCGCCGTCGCCGCCGTCCTGGGCCAACGGGCTCTGCATGAAGCCGAACAAAGTGCTGCCATCGGGCGAGATGGCCAGGCCTTCCATGCCCTTGTTGGCCACCCGGCCGCGCGTGTTGCCGGCGATCTCGGTGGCGCCCATCGCCGACTTGGTGGTGGCGGCAAACGTGGACGACGGCAGCTCGAACACGCGGGTACGGCGGCCGGACTCGCGATTGAACTCGTAGACGTAGGGGCCGTATTCGTCGGTGAGGTAGACCCGCTTGCCGTTGTACGACACGCGGATGCCTTCGGGATCAAGACGGCCGTCGGCCGGGCTCAGCGAGTCGGTGGCCGCGCTGAAGTTGTCGGAGCGGCCACTGAAGTAGTGCTTGTTCTTGCCATTGACAGGCGGCACGGCCGGGCCGTAGGCCAGGGCATCCCGCGTGTACAGCAGCGTCGTGCCGGTGAGTGCCGCCTGCAGGGTGAACGGCAGGCTGCCGTCGGCTACCGGCTGGAGAGTCAGGGTCAGCGTCTGGACGCGCGGGATCCACGATGTGGTGTTGTCGACGAAGCTGTTCCACGCAGCGGCGTTCGGGCCGCGGTCGGGCAGCGCCAGGAAGGTGGTGCCGCCAGCCCAGGCCAGGCCTGAACCCAAGCCACCGAGCAGGTTGCCGGGGACGCCGCTCTCGAGCAGGCCGGTCAGGCCGGAAAGGTCCGACGCGTCTCCGGGCAGGCTGGCTCTCGCAATCAGCGTGATCTCGGCTTGGGCGGGCAGGCAGGCGGCGGCGCAGGCCAGGGCCAGCGCACTGAAAAGGGTCTTGGACATGAAAGAGGCTCCTCGGGTCGTTGAACCCCAGGAGCCTCGCTGCATGCGGTGACACGATCATGACCCGCAGATGACGCGGCCATGAACCGGCGTCGTCAAACCACCGTCAGTGTGACGTCGATGTTACCGCGCGTGGCGTTGGAATACGGGCAGACCTTGTGAGCAGCTGCGACCAGCGCTTCGGCGGCGGCCCTGTCCATGCCGGGCACGCTGATGGCCATGGCCACCTGGATACCGAACCCGCCGGGAATGGGGCCGATGCCCACGTCGGATGTGATCGAGACTTCCGCCGGAAGGGCGACCTTCTGACCTGCCGCAACGGCCTTCATCGCACCGATGAAGCAGGCAGAGTAGCCCGCAGCAAAGAGTTGCTCGGGGTTGGTTCCCGGGCCACCGGCGCCGCCGAGCCCCTTGGGGGTGCTCAGCGAGACGGACAAGGCGCCATCGTCGGAGGCGGCGGTGCCGGCACGACCGCCCGTGGCAGTGGCGCGAGCGGTATAGAGGACTTTGTCGAGGGCCATGGTGTTGCTCCTTTGGGGTGGGGGTTCAGGCAGGCGCCTGGGTGAGGTTGGCACGCAGTGCCTTGAGGCGTTGCGTGAGTTGCGAAACTTCGTCGAGCTTGCAGTTGGTGGCGCACAGCACCTGCTCGGGGATACCTTGCGCCTTGACGCGCAGCGCGCGGCCGGCCGGGGTGAGAAGGACCCTCACGCGGCGCTCGTCCGTCGCGTCACGCAGGCGCTGAACCAGACCGGCAGACTCCAGGCGCTTCAGCAGGGGGGTGAGGGTGCCGGAGTCGAGCATCAGGCGCTCGCCCAGGGTGGTGACCGTCACGTCGTCGGCCTCCCACAGCACCAGCATCGCCAGGTACTGTGGGTAGGTGAGGCCCAGCGGCGCCAGCATCGGCTTGTACAGCTTCGTCATGGCCAGCGAGGCCGAATACAGCGCAAAGCACAACTGCAGATCCAGCGAAAGCCAGGAAGCTGGCTGGGGAGACGGAATGCGGGGTCGGCGTGACATGGGGATAAGTATTTCGCAAAATTAAATTGCACACAATTTATAGGGTTGTTCGTTGAACGCAGACACCCCGGAGGCTCCGCGCCAGGTGGTGAACCGGCTGGCGCCGGTGTTTCGCTAGGCGCCGCCTGTCAACTGCCGCGTGATCGCTGCCTTCAAGGGCGGCAGGCGGCTGGCCAGGCGCAGAACGGCGCCGCGCGCCAAATGGGCGATCGGTTGGTCATTGGTGAACAGGCGAACGATGGCGTTCGTTCCCTGATAGACCGGCCAGGTGGTTCGGCGGTGTTCCGCGGCCCAGCGCTGCAAAGCCGCGGTATCGCCGAGGTCGCGCCCCTGTTGCTTCAGCGCGTGCAGACTGGCGGTCAGCCGTTCGATGCCATAGAGCCCGAAGTTGTAGCCATGCGCCGTCACCGGGTGCATGCCCACCGCTGCGTCACCCACCAGAGCCAACCGGTCACTGGCAAACGCGTCGGCGTAGACGGCGACCAGCGGGTAGCAATGGCGTTCCCCAGCCAGCCGCATGGCGCCCAAGCGGTTCTCGAACTGGCCGGCGATGCGGCGCGAGAACTCGGTGTCATTCAATGCCAGCCAAGCCGCCGCTTCGTCCGCCCGCACGGTCAGCACGGCCGAGGATTGCCGCCCAGCCATGGGCAAGATCGCCAGCGTGTTGCCATGCCGGAAGCACTCGTGGGCGACGCCGTCGTGATCCGCCTCGTGGGTCATCCTGCAGACGATGGCGCTGCGGCCGAAGTCCGTCATGCTGGCGCCCATTCCGGCCAGCCGGCGCAAGCCGGAGAAGCGGCTGTCTGCGGCCACGACCAGCGGCGTACACCATTCCCGCCCATCATCCAGCCGCACCGTGGCGGACTCTGCGCTGCGCCTGAAGGCACTGACGCGTGCGTTACCCACCAGGTGGATCGCAGGTTGCGCGAGAGCGGCGGCATGGCACGCTGCGCGGATGCGGTGGTTGGGTACAAGCCAGCCAAGCGCCTCGTGGCCTTGAGCGTGCGCGTCGAACGGCAGCACGAACGGCGAACTGCCGCTGCTGACCTGAGCGCGGCGAAGCGGCGCGATTTCGCCGGCCGGCAAGCGCTCCCAGATCCCCAGGGTTTCGAGGATGCGCCGCGAGCGGTGGGTGAGCGCGATGTCCCGGCCGTCTTCCGGCGGGTCGGCCAGGCTGTCCAAGGGCGCCTGTTCCAGGACGGTGCTGGGGATGCCGGACGCTGCCAGGGCAACGGCCAGCGCCAGCCCAGCCGGGCCGGCGCCAACGATGGTGGCGCCCGGCGCCGAGTCGAGTTCAGTGGCAGCGTGCATGCGGCCCACAGCGTAGCCCCGGGGAATGGGCCGGGCCTTGACCGGAATCAGCCCGCGTTCAAATGCGCGCGACGCGGATCACCTGCAAATGGGCGACGGCGCACAGCGTGAACAGCCCCAGGCTCCAGAACGCATACGGAACGCCCAGCAGGTTGACGGCGGCGTCGGCACACGAAGCCATCGGGGCAAAGACTTCCGGCAAGAGGTCGTACAGGCGCAGGTCCTGCATGATCCGGTCGGCCAGGGTCAGGTTGCAACTCGCACTGGCCGCCGCAACGAAGTGCTGCCAGATTGCACTGGCCATGCCGCACAGCGCCAGCAGCAGCCCGCCGGCCGCCAGCACCCGGCGGATGCCGTTGGAGCGCAACAGGGTGCCCAGCAGCGCCAGGAGGCCGATCAGCAGAAAGATCAGGCGTTGCAGCGTGCACCAGGGGCAGGGCTGCATGTCGAACCGGTACTGCGACACCAGGGCCAGGCCGACGGCGCCAAAGCACACCACGGCCATCGCGCCCAACAACGGCGCGGGTCGGTACAGCCATCCATCCATGGGTTCGTTCCTCAGGCCTTCAGTTCGGCAATCAGCTCGATCTCGACGCAGGCGCCCATCGGGATCTGGGCCACCCCGAAGGCACTGCGGGCATGCGCGCCTGCCGTCGAGCCGAACACCTCACCCAGCAGTTCCGAGCAGCCGTTGGTGACCAGGTGCTGCTCGGTGAAGGTGGGCGTGGAGTTCACCA
>CAYJEC010000364.1:0-4146 GCA_964369025.1 uncultured Ideonella sp.
GCACCAGATCCCCGGCACCGAACAGCACCAGTGGCTGGCCTTTGGACGCCATGCTTGTTGAGCAGTTGCAGCACACCGACCAGCGCCGACGCATGGTCGATCAAAGGCAGGCTCAGCATGCAATGGGTGTGAAACCCCGATGCCTTGTCGATCTCTCGGTTGAAGCGCGGGTCGGCATAGCAGTCGGGCACATGGATGGTGGCGCGCTGGGCGGCACAGGCACCCACCAGGCCACGGCCAATGGGCACCCGCACGGCCGGCAGATCACCGGCCACCTCGACATAGAGCTCGCCCCTCGCCGCATCATGCAGCCAGGCCGACACCCGCTCGACCCGCACCAACTGCCGTGCAACCCAAGTGATCCGCTCGAGCAAGCTGTGCAGATCGAATGGCGCCGCAAGCGCACGCGTCACATCCAGCATGGCCGCCCAGCCTTCAGGGGAGGAAACGGCGGTGGGCGTGTCTGGAAGCATGTGGACGGGCAATGTCACCACCGGGCTGAGCCACCCAGCCAAGCGACGTTCGCATCAAGGCTTTGCGCCGGTTTCGCGTGGTAGATCGTGAGGGCTTGAACAAAAGAATTATGAGTCCTTGAGTCAAACCCAAAATCTCACTGAACAATGGTCGAGTGGCCGGTGACCGACCGCTCAGTCGCTAAGGCCGCCGCCAGCGAAAACTGGACCCAGTCTGAACCACAGGGTAAACAGGACTGGTTCCACTGAAGTTCAGCCGGAGCGCACATCTTTACAACACGAACCTGTACCCTTACTGCATGGACCACAGCATCCCATGCCCCTTCTGCGCCTTGCCCCCGGAACGCGTGCTGTCGCGCAACGACTCTGCGATCGCCTTCCGCGATGCATACCCTGTCAACCCAGGGCACACACTGGTGATTCCCGTGCGGCATGTGGCCTCGTTCTTCGATACGACCCCCGAGGAACGCGCCTTGATGCTCGACCTGCTTGATGCGGCGAAGCAGCAACTCCAATCGGAACTCGCCCCTTCCGGCTTCAACATCGGCATCAACGACGGCGCGGCGGCGGGTCAAACCGTTGGCCACCTGCACATTCATCTGATACCCCGCTACTCGGGTGACCAGCCGGATCCGCGCGGTGGCGTCCGATGGGTGATCCCCGAGAAGGCCGACTACTGGACGAGCCGTACTTGAGATGAAGAGCGCGATCGAAGTTCTGGACGCATTCGAGAACATCCGGCGTGCGCAGCGTGCGGGCGTCTACGCACCGCACAAGCCACTTCTGATCCTTTTGGCGCTGGCTCGCGTCCAGCGCGGCGAACCGAGACTCGTCGAGTTCACCGATGTCGACGCCCCGCTGAAGCAGCTGTTGGCAGAGTTCGGACCCAGCAGCGCCGCGAAGTCGCGGCACTACCCGTTTTGGCACCTGGCCACCGATGGAAACGGCGCTCTTTGGGAATTGAGTGGCCCACGCGAAGTTCTGATGCGCCCAGCCGGTGCCACACCCAGTCTGACCGAACTACGCGCAGACCACGTCAAAGGCGGCTTCCCCGCCGACATCGACGATGCATTGCGCCATGTACCGGGCCTGTTGCAGGCCGTGGCTTCGCGCGTGCTCGATGCCTTCTTCCCGTTGACCTTGCAAGCCGACATCGTGGCCACCTTGGGCCTGGATCTCGAGGAGCCGCGCGAAGTTCGCGAGGCGACACCGCTCACGACCGTCGACGCAACCGCGCAACGCCGTCGTCGAGGTCCCGGCTTTCGCGAACGCGTGCTGCGCGCTTACGAGTACCGGTGCTGTGTCTGCGGCTTTGACCTTCGCATCGGGCTGACGCCCGCCGGGCTGGAGGCAGCGCACATCCAGTGGCACCACGTTGGCGGGCCGGACATTGAACCCAATGGCCTGTCGCTTTGCGCACTTCACCACAAGCTCTTTGACCTGGGGGCGTTCACTGTCGAACCGTCGGAGCACCGCGTGGTCTTCAGCCAACATGCAATCAGCGGCGGTCGTGGCATGGCGGGCGAGCTGCAGTTTCACGGGCGGGCGATCCACGCGCCCCAACATGGCGACTTTCTGCCGGCGCCCGAGTTCCTGGCCTGGAACGTGAAAAACGTGTTCAAGGCGCCAGCGCGCCAGACCGTTGCCGCTACACCCCGCGCAACACGCTGAACTCCCGGAACAGTCTCACGGGCAGCGGTATTTCCAGCTTCCACACGATGCTCATCGGCCGATCGCCTTCCGCCGACTCCAGCGTCACGCGTCCGCAGGCGCGATAGGCATCGCCCTTGCGGGGACGAACGAAAAGCTGGAACTGCCACCCGTTCGTCGAGCTCTCGACATAGCGCCGCCCGCTGGACGTATCCGGTCCCGCGCTGTTCTGCGTCTGCCAGTGAAAGCGCTCGGCGCTGATCGCATAGTCGCGGTAGGCGATGCGGTCGTGATAGCCCTCGCTCTTGTCGAGAGTAACGAACAACAGTTCGGTCTTGCGGCTGGTCAGAGGCAACACACCAGCCTGGAATGGCGCGCGCCGCGCCGCGGTCAGCCAACCCACAGCTGTGAGCACCTCGCGCGCACCGTAGGCGGCGTGCAGGCACAAAGGCGTGTCTTCGAGCCCCGGCACAGCCTTGGCGCCCAGAGTGCTGCGGGCCTGCAGCAGGCCAGACAGTTCGACCAGCTCAGCGGCGATGTCAGGGTGCCGTTCGATGCGCTCAATGAAGGCGTCGGGGCCAGCCGCCTGCTCATGCCGCCCGTCGATTTGGTAGGCCAGCATCTGCACGCTCAGTGCATCCTTCACATCAACCGTCTGCAGGTGGCCTTGCCGCGCACCGACCGCAACCATTGCGTCGAGCCGCCGCGGGTCGTCCAAGTGGAGCAGGTCACCGAAGCGGCGGCTGAAGTAGTCCTCTTCTGGGCCAGGCTCTGCAACGATCAGGCCGGCGTCGCGCTTCAATGCGGTCCAGCCGCTGCGGGCCTGGCCGGTGCCTGCCCTGTAAACATCTTTAAGCTCGAGCGCCTGGTCGTGAAGGAAGTCGGCCAGCCGCACAGAGGCACGGCCACGCAGGGCTGCGTAGGTCTGCAACTCGGTCTTCAGGCGGCGCCAGTTCTGTGCCGTGAGAGCGCGTAGACCCTGAAGAACTTGCTCTCGTGTCTGCCGCTGCAGGTGGATGTGACAGCCTGGAGGTAGGCTGCCGAAGCCGTTTTCCACGCCGTCCACCAGCTCGCGGCGCGACAGGCCAGTCATACTCGACAACAGCCGATCGAACCGGAACTCCGTGCGGTGCTGGCCAACGAAGTCGAGCACCAGGCAGCTTTCCTTGCCTGGCACCAACCGCAGGCCGCGGCCGATCTGCTGCTGAAACAGCACCGGGCTCTGCGTGGGTCGCAATAGCAACAGCGTGTCGACCATGGGCAGGTCGATGCCTTCGTTGTAGAGGTCGACCGTCACCAGCGCACACAACTCACCGCTGAGCAAACGGTGTGGAGCTCGGCGTCGCTCGTCGTTCCCGGTCGTGCCAACCACACAGGCGGCCGGTAAGCCGACTCGGTTGAGCCAATCGGTCATGAACTCTGCGTGCGCGACCGAGACGCAGAAGACGATTGCACGTGACCGTCTGGCGTCTGACGCTAACCGGCGCCATTCGTTGACCACGAGACGAGCGCGCACGTCGTTGCCCGTAACCAGCTTGTCCACCGCATCGCGTTCGCCGGGCCTGTCCCAGGGCACGGCCGAAAAGTCGGTGGCGTCGTCGCACGCGTAGTACTCGAATGGCGCCAGCAGTTGCAGGTCCAGTGCGTGCCACAACCGCAGCTCAACCGCCGGGCTGCCGTCTGGGCGGGCATCGAAGTACTGGGCGATAGGTTGGCCGTCGCTGCGCTCGGGTGTGGCCGTCAGGCCAAGCAGAACAACCGGACGGACCGCCTTGACAAAGACATCGAAGCGATCGGCTGCCAGTCTGTGGCATTCATCGACCACGACTGTGTGCCAATGAGCGGCCCCGAGGGTGGCCACCAGGTCGCGGCTGGTCAGGCTGTCAATGGTGGCGAACAGGTGGTCCCATCGTTCGGGTTGATGGTTGCCGGTGAGCATGTCACCAAACTCGGGGTCACTCAGCACTTCGAGATAGGTGCGCAGAGCTTGGCGCAAGATATCTTCGCGGTGGGACACGAACAG
>CAYJEC010000365.1:0-4133 GCA_964369025.1 uncultured Ideonella sp.
TGGGGGTGAGGGAGTATGTTTATACGCCATGCAGAACACCTTGTCAAGTGCCACATATAGACTTAGGGAAATCTCCTAACAATTACATAACCATAGCGGAAATTAGCAGGTTTACGAAAGCTAAGTTTAATCTGCTCTTCACTCCTGATATTCATTGGCTTACAGTCTTGATAGATTACTAGATACTCTACTTCTTGATGCCAGAGTCTTCCAGTATGAATCTGATCTAGGAAATGTTTAGGTTCCCAATGGAGAATGTAGTATTTCTCTAGCCTGTCTTGAAGGTGTTTCGGGATAGAGAATAGGGAAGTACACGCATTTACTAGGGAAGTGTTATGAATATCTGCTTCAGGGGTGGAATTATTAGTGTGAGTATGGGATGTAGACATGTTAGAACTTCCCTACAATTGAATCAGGGGGAGGAGAATTATCTTCAGGAGACTCTTCTTTCCCATATCTTCTAGACATATCCCAGCGAAGCTTAGCTCGCATGAATTGGAACTTAGAAGGATACTGTTCTAGTCTTGGCATCTCAGTAGGGGCAGAATCCACAAGTGCTTTCATGTTAGCATCTTCTGCTGTAGTTGATTCTTCCAGAAGTTTGTATGTGCTAGTAACATCGAAGTCACCAATATTTAGGAAATTCGCCTGCTTATCTTGTGCAGCACGAATAAGTTTGAATAGTGCATTGGAGAAGATGGAGCCCATTGGGATATTTTCTTCACAATGCTCTAGTAGTTCAGCTAAATCTTTCTTTGGGATAGAGAAAAGGGATTCATCTCTTGCACATTTAGAGATGATTGTTTTCCAGTACTCACCAATAGGAACTTTTGATTCTGTAGAGTATGGGGAGATTGTTAAAAATGTTGGGAAAGATCCTGCCGTGGCTGCCCAATCTGCAATTTGTGAAGCATATTCGGATACTTTCTTATGTGGATTTTTAATCATTCTTTGGAGAGCAGCTTCCCGATGGACAAGTTTTCTGTCATCAATATCCCGGCGGGCTCCACTTAGGAATTTCTTGTATGCTTCATCCCAATTTTCTATCCAATAATGGACATTCAGTAGGAATTTAGTATCAGGAGAAAGAACGAAAGATGGGAAGATTTGGGAGGGATGAGTTACAGTATTGATTTTGATAACTGTACGGATAAGATATTCCATATTGTTGGCAATGATGGAATCAGTTTTTTCATGCCTGCAAGCAGGAACACGAAATTCTACCCTATCAGAAGAATTAAGGAGAGCAAGGAAAAGTAGGTAAGAATCAGTAGGAGTTAGTTCTCCACCTGCCCATTTCTGGGTGTAATTAAGAAGTCTTTTCTGGGGTAGATTAAAGACTGGATGATGTACTTCACGAGAATAGAATGTCCCAGGGAAATGGGAACAATCAAATTCTATTCCGGACATGGAACAGAGAATTTTCATAGTAGTATCTTCTTTCAGAATCTAGGTGTTTAGAGAATCAATTAAGCGTAGATGGTGCCTGTAACCAGACTCGAACTGGTAAGAATTTCTTCGGCAGATTTTAAGTCTGCTGTGTCTACCTATTTCACCATACAGGCTGCTGCGCAGGAAGATTAGTTAGTAGGAGTTTGTGTGATACTCCATTCTTTCCAAGATTTCTTGATTGGATAACTATAGCCTGGATTCTTCATATAGTAAAGCCAGGCAGATAGGAAGAATTCGAAGATTAGTTCTTTAGTTTCAGATGTTTGTTTCATACGTTTCATCCTTAAATGTGCAGACCATTAGTTCCCATTTAATTTGATAGGGGTCTGTTATTTTCATTATAGCTACTTGAGCCCAGATTCTCAATTCTTTGGAAGTAGTATAACAAATATACTCAGTGAGACGAAGAATAACCAGATCTTTCAAGTCTTCTAGGGTACTCTTGTATTCTTCCCTTGTAAGAAGTGCGTGCAGGTTATTTGCTTTATCCTTACTACCTACCCACTTAGCATAACTTTTCCAGAAATTAGAGTCTCTAGAAGACAATTCCGAGTGATTTTTCATATTCATTCTCCTCTTCTTTACTCATAAGTCCAGATGTATAACGAAAATCCATTGCAGCAGCTATTTCTTTAGGTGTGCAATGGGAAGGATTGATTATTTGTTTTTGATAGGCAGCCTCTCCTGTAATTGTTTCAGGCAAAAGAGCAGGTTCATCAAAACCTAGTTTCTGCGCCAAAGTAGGTGCAAGTGTATGTTGGGGAGATATTTGGGAATGATGTATTTTGAGGATGAATCCTTCTAGGTAACGAATTAATCCCATACGTGTAGGTGTAGGAGATTGTTTCAGGGCAAGGATTATTTCCTGTAGTTCGGTTACAGTAAAATATGGGCGGAATTTGTGGTTACTTGTTAGGTTTTGCATGATAAGAGTTATTTCACAAGATTCCTGCAATCCGTAGGAGAAATTGGGATTGGACCCACAAAATTCTTGGTATAAGTGAATCCATCAATTGTGCATTCATTACTGTTTTCATCTTCTGGGTAAGAACCACCACAAGCTGACATACAGGTGGAAAGAATTGCACAAATGAATGCAAAGACAATTATGCGTGCAATTGGACACTTGTTTTGATTAGGTGCGCGGATCATTTTAGAATCTCCTAGTTTTAGTGCAGAGAAATTTCTACACTAAAACAGGGAGACAAGATGGTTAGCCTTGTCAACCGCTGGCGCTTAACTCACAAACACTTCAGCCAGTTTAACTGGATCAGTGATATCTTTCCACTTCAATGTCTTACTCATTGGAGGATGATAGCATTGTTTAGCTGTACCATCAGCGAAAAAGAAATTAACTGCATGATTTGCAACTGGATGGGAGATATCCTTTCCATTCATTGTGTAGGTAAGAACCTGACCTGTAGGAGTGCTTTCAATCTCATGGTGAATCAAATCATGTTCTGGGAGAGGTTCACGGGAAACTTCATCACGCATGAGAATGGATGCGCGAATTTGGGAAGTGTACTGTCCGGGTGCTTGTTTCATGATGATTTCCTTTTAGAGGGTTCCGTTTTGGTATTCATTGATACATTGAATGAGGAATTGTTTGTTTAGCTCCTTTTGTTGTTTATAAGCAGCATTAGTAGCATTAGCAGCATTAGCAGCAGCATTAGCAGCATTAGCAGCATTAGCAGCAGCATTAGCAGCATTAGCAGCATTAGCAGCAGCAGCATAAGTAGCAGCATTAGCAGCAGCAGCAGCATAAGTAGCATTAGCAGCAGCAGCAGCATTAGCAGCAGCATAAGCAGCATAAGTAGCAGCATAAGTAGCAGCATAAGTAGCATTTTTATACTTCTGTACTGAGTCTGCACACATTCTTGCAAATTTCACACAGATTTGAATCTCTACTTTCCTTTTTCCTAGGAGCCAGCAAATATCGGCAATAAAATTACTTTTAACTGTCTCTAAGATAGGAAATGGTACATCATCTACTTCTGTTTTTCCTTGTCCTTTAAGAATATCTCTCCAGCCTTCAATGCAAGGATCGAAAGATTTGATTTCTGCAAGAGAAGTATAAAGAATTGCCATGATATAGAATCTCCTTGTTTAACTACACGGGATTGTGTAGTTAATAAAAGAGGCCGGATTGTTTATAGTTATAGTTACCGGCAACTCTAGAGTGAGGGAATTAGAAACCAATACCCTCAATGAATGCAAGCTCAGTTCTGAAATCTTCTACTTTGAGCCATTCATATTGTTTCAATTGCAATCTCACATATTCATCCACATTCTCAATGCACCCAAAAATTGCAATGGGGCGATTATGAAGAAATACACGATAGCAGTTACCCATGAAAACATCAGCCATGATAGAATCTCCTATGTTGAAAAAGAAAACAACTCTTGCTTAGAAATAAACAAAGCTAAGAATAGACTGCGGGACCACTGGACTGTAGACCCTGCCTATGCCCTTGTCAAGCCTGCACCCATAGTATAACTATTCCCTTATTTCCCATGCGAAGCATGTTAGGTAATATACACCCTTGTGCGAAGCACCTAATATATGTCTTACGGTGTATTCTCTACCCTTTTCAAATATTTTAATAAAACAAGTTTAGAAATATTTTAGAAGGGTAGATAGGAGATATACACACTGGATAGGAGAATAGGTGCATATTAGG
>CAYJEC010000366.1:0-4131 GCA_964369025.1 uncultured Ideonella sp.
GACGCCCAACTTGCCCAGGGCCTTGGCCGTGCGGGCCTCAAAGATCGATTCCAGCTTGTCCCAGGAGGCGCCGGCCTTGTTCGTGACTTCGCCGGCCATGGCGCTCATCTTGCCCGTGACCTCGCCAATGCGCTCTTCAGCCACGGCCTGGGTCTTGCGCTGCAGGCTGACGCCTTCTTTGACCAGCGCCTCGAACACCTTGGTGCCCTCTTCCTGGGCCTTCGAGAAAGCGCCCATGCCGGCCAACCAGATCTGCTGGGCCGAGGCCTTCACTGCGCCGGCCAGCTGGCTGTCCAGCAGGTTGGCGGGGGAGGCGGACTTCTGTTCGGCCATCTTCTTCAGCTTCTTCACCATGGTGGGTACCTCTTCGTGTTGCGTGGGCGCGTCTCGGCGGCAGAACCGCCATCAAGTTGAACCCAGTGTAGGAGCGCCCTCTGGAGGCGGCATCCTAATTCGCTAGGGTGGGGCGTCTATCTGGGGTTAGCGCGCACAAAGCGCGTCGTGCGCGCCGGCCAAAATCGGGCATCCCCGCAGCATCCCCCTTTCCGCATTCAGGAGACCACCATGCAGTATTTCGTCACTGGCGCCACCGGCTTTATTGGCAAGCGCCTCGTCAAGAAGCTGCTCGCGCGCCGCGGCGCCACCGTGTACTTCCTGGTCCGACCGGGCAGCGAGGACAAGATCTCCGGCCTGCTCGAGCACTGGGGCGTGTCCAAGTCCCGCGCCGTTGCCGTCAGTGGCGACCTCACCGAGAAGAAGCTGGGGGTGTCGGCCGAGACCATCAAGCAGCTCAAGGGCCAGATCGACGCCGTCTACCACCTGGCTGCGGTGTATGACTTGTCGGCTGACGAGGAGAGCCAGGTCCGCGTCAATGTGGAGGGCACGCGGCATGTTGTCGAGTTTGCCAAGGCCATCGATGCCGGCCACCTGCACCACGTGAGCTCGATCGCCGCCGCCGGCCTCTACGAGGGGGTGTTCCGCGAGGACATGTTCGACGAGGCCGAGGGCCTGGACCACCCGTACTTCATGACCAAGCACGAGTCCGAGAAGATCGTGCGCAAGGAGAGCAAGGTGCCGTGGACGGTCTACCGCCCGGCGGTGGTGGTGGGTGACTCCAAGACCGGCGAGATGGACAAGATCGACGGCCCGTACTACTTCTTCAAGGTGATCCAGCGCATGCGGCAGATTCTGCCGCCGTGGTTCCCGTCGATCGGCCTGGAGGGCGGGCGGCTGAACATCGTGCCAGTGGACTTCGTGGTCAACGCGCTGGACCACATCAGCCACTCGAAGGTGGAGTTGAAGGGCAAGTGCTTCCATCTGGTCGACCCGGTGGGCTACCGGGTGGGCGACGTTCTGGACATCTTCAGCAAGGCCGCGCATGCGCCGAAGATGAACCTGTTCGTCAACGCCGCGCTGCTGGGCTTCATCCCGAAGAGCGTCAAGAAGGGCATGATGGCCCTGGCGCCGGTGCGCCGCGTGCGCAACGCCATCATGAAGGACCTCGGCCTGCCCGAGGACATGCTCACCTTCGTCAACTACCCGACGCGCTACGACTGCCGCGAGACCTTGGCCGCGCTGAAAGGCTCGGGCATCGAATGCCCGTCTCTGCCCGACTACGCCTGGCGCCTGTGGGACTACTGGGAGCGCCACCTCGATCCGGCCCTGTTCATCGACCGTTCGCTGCGGGGCACGGTCGGCGGCAAGGTCGTGCTGGTGACCGGCGGCTCGTCTGGCATTGGCTTGTCGGCGGCCTGCCGCTTTGCCGAGGCCGGCGCCATCACCATCATCTGCGGGCGGGGCGAGGACAAGCTGGTGGCCGCGGTGCAGGAGATCAAGGACTACGCCGGCAAGGACGCCAAGGTCTACAGCTATTCGGTGGACATCGCCAACGAGGCGAGTTGCGCCGAGTTCATCAAGATCCTCACCGAGGAACACGGCGGTGTGGATTTCCTGATCAACAACGCTGGCCGCTCGATCCGCCGGGCCATCGAGTCCAGCTACGACCGCTTCCACGATTTCGAGCGCACGATGCAGCTCAACTATTTCGGCAGCCTGCGTGTCACCATGGGCTTGCTGCCAGGCATGGTCGCCAAGCGCAAGGGCCACATCGTCAACCTCAGCTCGATCAGCGTGCTGGTCAATGCGCCGCGGTTCTCGGCCTACGTGGCCAGCAAGGCCGCGCTGGACGCGTGGACGCGCTGCGCCTCCAGCGAGTTCGCCGACCAGGGCATCACCTTCACCACGGTGAACATGCCATTGGTGCGCACGCCCATGACTGCGCCGACCAAGATCTACGACAGCATGCCGCTGCTGCAGCCTGAAGAGGCGGCCGACATGATCGTGCAGGCCTGTGTCGAGAAGCCGGTTCGGGTGGCCACGCGCCTGGGCATCTTCGGCGCACTGCTTCACACCGCGGCGCCGCGCGTGACCCAGATCATCATGAACACGACCTTCCGCATGTTCCCGGACAGCCAGGCCGCCAAGGGCGAGAAGCTGGGTAAGCAGACGCTCTCACCTGAGGCCGTCGCGATGGCCCAGATGATGCGCGGAATCCACTTCTAGACGAAGAAGCGGCCACCCTGGGGCGGCACTCGGACAGGCCAGCCGAGGTCCCGCGCGATGGCCTGGCGCAGGGCGTCGCTGGCCTCGGGGTCGCCATGGACCACGAAGGTCTGGCGTGGCGGGCGCTGGAAGTGGCCCAACCAGGCCAGCAACTCGCGTGCATCGGCGTGGCCTGAAAAGCCCTCCAGGTGGCTGACGCTGGCGTTGACCGGCACGTACTCGCCGTGAATCTTCACCTCGCGGGCACCGCCCACCAGCAGCGCGCCGCGGCTCCCGCCGACCTGGAAGCCGGCAAAGACGATGTGGTGCCGGGGCTCCGGTGCCATGGCCTTCAGGTGGTGAAGCACCCGGCCGCCGGTGGCCATGCCGCTGGCCGAGATGATGACCGAGGGCATGCTGGAGCGCGCCAGGCGCTGCGACTGCGCTCCGGTGGTCACCATGCGCACCCCGTCGCACAGGTTGGCGATCTCGCGTTGCGGTACCCGCAGCAGCTTGCGGTGCCGGCGGTAGACCTCGGTGGCCTCGATGGCCATCGGGCTGTCGAGAAAGATCGGCAGGTGTGGCGGTATCTCGCCTTGGGCTTTCAGGCGCTGCAACACCAGAAGCAGCGCCTGGGCCCGGCCGACGGCAAACGCCGGCAACAGCACCGACCCGCCGCGGTGGATGGTGTCGCGGATGACCTGCCCCAGGCGCGCTGCGGCGTCCTCGGCTGGGTGCTGCCGGTTGCCGTAGGTGGATTCGACGAGCAGCACGTCGGCCTCGGCGATGGGCTTCGGAGCGGGCATCAGCAGGTCCTGCGAGCGGCCCAGGTCGCCCGAGAAGACCAGCTTCTCTCCGCCGAGTGACAGCGTCACCGCGCAGGCGCCGAGCAGGTGGCCGACCGGGGTCAGGGTGGCCGACAGGCCATCGATGCGTGCTGCCTTGCCTTCTGGCAGCACGCGGATGTGGGCCAGCGCCTTCTTGACATCGGCCCGGGTGAACAGCGGCAGCGCCTTCTCGTGCCGGGAGTAGCCATAGCGGTTGGCACGCCGGGCGTCCTCTTCCTGCAGGTGGGCTGCATCCAGCCACAGCACCTGCGCCAGATCGCGCGTCGCCGGCGAGCAGTACACCGGGCCACGGAAGCCCCGTTGAACCAGAACCGGCACATAGCCGGAATGGTCCAGATGGGCGTGGCTCAGGACCACGGCGTCCAGGCTGCGCGGCTCGAAGGGCGGTGGCGCCCAGTTGCGCTCGCGCAAGACTTTGAAACCCTGGAACAGGCCGCTGTCCAGCAGCACACGCTGCCCGCCCCAGGTGACCAGGTGCCTGGAGCCGGTGACGCAATCCGCGGCGCCGAAGAAGTCGATCTGCATGGAGGGTGTCCGGTGGATCAGTCCGCGCCCTGGCGTGTCAAGGCGGCCGACTCGAGTATCACGCGGCCAGGGGCGCCGGATTCCAGCGCCCGCAACAGCGCCACGGCCACACGCCGGGCCTCGATGGGCCGCACGCTGGCGGGGATCAACGCCTGGAGGGGCCGCGTCAGTCGCAGGGCCCAGCGTTCGCCGAAGCGAACCGGTTGCCCCAGGGCCG
>CAYJEC010000367.1:0-4130 GCA_964369025.1 uncultured Ideonella sp.
TGGCGCGGTGCGCCTCCACCGTCTTGATGCTGATGCCCAGGTCGTCGGCAATCTGCTTGTTCAGCCGGCCGGCGACGATGCGTTCGAGCACCTGGGCTTCACGGGTGGTCAGGCGAGAGAGCAAGGCATCGCGGCTGGCTTGCTCCTGGTACTGAGAGAAAGCCACGCGGGCCTGGTCCAGCATGCGCTCGACCAGCGGCACCCGTTCCTCTTCCTTGAACGGCTTCTCGATGAAATCCATCGCGCCCTTCTTCATGGTGCTGACGGCCATCGGCACGTCGCCATGGCCGGTGATGAAGACCACCGGCAGCGGGCTCTTGCGCTCCAGCAGGCGATCCTGGAGCTCCAGGCCGCTCATGCCGTCCATGCGGATGTCGGCAATGAGGCAAGCCACTTCGCGGGGGTCGAAGCGCGACAGGAACGACTCGGAGGAGTCGAAGCACTTGACTCGGTAGTCCTTGCCTTCCAGCAACCATTGGAGTGAATCTCGAACTGCCTCGTCGTCATCGACCACGTAGACAGTACCCTTCTTCGGAATCAAGCTCATGAGGCGGCGGCGTTCGGGTTCGATGCCGCTGCTGCATCCGGTACATCTGGCACGGATGGAGGATCGGCACGCTGGGTCAGATCGACGGGCAAGGTGAACGCAAAGCGGCACCCTGTCACCAAACCGCCATTGTAGAGGTTCTGGGCTCGGATTCTCCCCCGGTGGGACTCGATGATCGAGCGGCACAAGGACAGGCCGATTCCCAGGCCGTCGGCCTTGGTGGAGAAGAACGCTTCGTACAAGCGTCCCAGCACCTCATCCTTCATGCCGGGGCCCATGTCGGTGACGCTGAACTCGATCACGCCGCCTTCCTCGGGCGTGTGGCGCGGGATGACCCGTAACTCGATGTGCCGGCGAGTGACCGGCAGTTGGGCGTTGTCGATCGCTTCGGCGGCATTCTTCAGCAGGTTCATCAGCACCTGCTCGATCAGGATCGGGTCGACGTGCAAGTTGGGCAGGTGCTGCGCCACATAGGTGTGGATCGCCACCTTGCGCCGGCGCAACTCGATGCCGGCCAGTTCGACCGCGTCCTCGACGATGTCCCTCGCGTGTGCGGGTTGCCGTTGCGGCTCGCTGCGTTTCACGAAGGCGCGGATCCTGTGGATGATCTGGCCGGCACGTTCCGCCTGGCGGCCGGTCTTCTGAAGGGCGGCGATCAGGTCGTCGGTGGTGATGGTCTCGTTGCGCACCCGGCTGATCATGCCGTTGCAGTAATTGTTGATGGCGGTCAGCGGCTGGTTCAGTTCGTGGGCCACCGACGAGGCCATCTCGCCCATGGTGATCAGGCGGCTGGTGACCTGAGCCTTCTC
Source organism: uncultured Ideonella sp. (assembly GCA_964369025.1). GTDB lineage: Bacteria > Pseudomonadota > Gammaproteobacteria > Burkholderiales > Burkholderiaceae_C > Ideonella. The sequence continues at coordinate 1,357 of CAYJEC010000367.1, forward strand.
TGCCTGTTGCTGGGCCTGCTCCTCGACGCGCCGGCGGGCGGTGATGTCGGTGGCGATCAGCATCTGCGCCAAGCGTCCGTCCGTCCATTGCAGGTACCGCGCGCGGACGTCGAACCACATCTGCAGCGACTCGATGTACACCTCGCGCGGCTGGGCGCCGCTTTCGGTCAGCGTCTGGGTCGGCATGCCGGAGAAGTTGTCCACCTCCTCGTCGGGTTCGTGCAGGTAGGGCACACCGCTGGAACTGTTGGCCAGCAGGCTGTGGCCGCGCGCATCGGCGCCGAACCACAGACGGTACGAGCGGTTGGAGAACAACTGCTCGCTCTGCTGAACCGAGAGCACGGACACGGCCGCGTCCAGCCCTTCCAGGACGGTGGTGAATCGTTCGTGTGACGCGGAGAGCTGGTCGCGGATCCGCTTCGCCTCGGTGATGTTGGTCATCGAGGTCATCCAGCCGGTCTGCTGGCCCTTTGGGTCGATCAGCGGCGACACATACATGCGGGCGTCGAAGATGGATCCGTCCTTTCGCATCACCTTCACTTCGATGCCACCCACCGGGCTTCGGCCCTGCAACTCCTGCTGCAACAGGCGGGCGTTTTCTTCGATACGGTCTGGTGGCCAGTAGGGGAAGGGCGGATGGCGGCCGATCAGGTCCGTCTCGGCGAAGCCTGTCATCGCGCAGAAGGCCGGGTTCACGTAGGTGACACGGCCGTCCTTGTCCATGGCCCGCATGCCGGTCAACATGGAGTTCTCCATCGCCCGGCGGAAATTGGTCTCTTGCACCAGGGCGTTCTGGATCTGCGCGCGGCGCCTCATGTGGCGCCATGTACCCAGCAGCATCCAGACCGTCAGCACCGAAAGTGCCACTACCATCCAGAACAGCGTGTTGCCGATCAGACCGATGGAGGTGCGGTAGCCCTGGCCGCGCAACGTCAATCCGTTGGACATCGGTGCCAGGGGCAGGTCGTACTGGAGTGACGGCGCCGCACCGGGCTGCCCGGGCATCGCCGCCACGGTGCTGACCAGGACCTGCTGGTCAGGGCCCAGCACGCTGATCAGGTGGCGGCGAGTGACTTCCGTAGGAACGAAGAACCGCACCAGGGCCTCGACCGAGTACTCGACGATCAGCGTGCCCGCGAAGTTGCTGCGGTCCAGCAACGGCACCTGGACCTGGAAGACGGCGACGCCACTGGCGTCTGTGAACGGCCGCGAATAGACCGGTTGGCGCGTGTCCCGCGCGGCTTGAAAGGCGTACTCAGCTTCGCTGCGCCGGCCCTCTGCGGGCAGGGACAGATCAATCCGGGTCGTGTTGGTGCCGTCGTCGGGGTGGAAAGTCAGCACCGCCTGGCTGGCTCGTACCCGGCGCTGCGCGTTGACCCAGGTGAAATGGCGAACCTCAGGGCGCTCGCGCTGAAAGGCGCCGGCCTGGCCGAGGAACTCGGCGGTGTCGATGTCGCGGGTGACCAGTTCACGCGCGATTCGCACCAACTGCTCCTGGTTCTCGATCAGGTGCAGGCGGATCTGTTGCTGGGCGACCTCGGTGTCACGCCGCAGCGCGTCCGTGGCGCGGTCGATTTCCTCGGTGCGCAGGTACCAGAAGGCAGCGGTGATCGCCGCCAGGAACAGGAGCACCGATACCAGCGGGCCGATGGTGGCAAACCGATCCTGTCGCGCTGGCGATTGCTGGCGCCACCAGCGCCCGATCAGCCTCTGCAGACGAGAGGGGGCGGGTTTGAGAGGTTCACGGGCCAAGGTCATCGGGTGACATTATCGGTGGGGCCTGCGACTCGGCCAGGCTCGAAGAAGTCGCATCGAGTCTTGCCGCTCTACGTGTAATCCACATTATGAAATCATTAGTCGCCATTTGAAATTTGCGACGTGCTGTGCGAAACTTCGCGCCGACACACCCTGCAGACGGCATTTCTAGAGGAGACAAGCCATGTCCGCCATGCCTGATTCATTCCAGGGCGCAGCCGCCAACGATGCGGATGCCCAGGAAACCCGCGAGTGGCTCGACGCTCTGTCGGCCGTCATCGAGAGCGAGGGCCGCGAACGTGGCCATTTCCTGCTCGAGCAGTTGCTGGAGCAAGCCCGACAGCACGGCGTGGATCGGCCGTTCTCGGCCACCACCGGCTATGTGAACACCATCGAGCCTGAGGATGAGGCGCACTGCCTGGGCAACCTCGAGGTCGAGGAGCGCCTGCGCGCCTACATGCGATGGAACGCCATGGCCATGGTGGTCAAGGCCAACCGCCTGCACCCTGAAGACGGCGGCGATCTGGGGGGCCACATTTCCTCTTTTGCCTCGGTGGCCACGATGTTCGGTGCCGGCTTCAACCACTTCTGGCACGCCGACACGGCGGATCACGGTGGTGACCTGCTCTACATCCAAGGCCACTCGGCGCCCGGCATCTATGCCCGCGCCTTCATGGAAGGCCGCATCACCGAGGAGCAGTTGCTGAATTTCCGCCAGGAGGTCGACGGCAAGGGCCTGTCGAGCTACCCGCACCCGAAGCTGATGCCAGAGTTCTGGCAGTTCCCGACCGTCTCCATGGGCCTGGGCCCGTTGATGGCGATCTACCAGGCGCGCTTTCTCAAGTACCTGCATGCCCGCGGCATTGCCGACACCAGCAAGCGCAAGGTCTGGGTTTTCTGCGGCGACGGCGAAATGGACGAGCCGGAGAGCCTGGGGGCGATCGGCCTGGCGGCGCGCGAAAAGCTCGACAACCTGATCTTCGTCGTCAACTGCAACCTGCAGCGCCTTGATGGCCCGG
>CAYJEC010000368.1:0-4100 GCA_964369025.1 uncultured Ideonella sp.
CGCCTCGACCTCGGCATCGGTGACCGCAGCGTCCCAGCCACGCAGCGCAAAGCGAAGCACCGGCACGCCCTGGCGCTCCAGTGCGGCGATCTCTCGCCGGATGAACGTGTGGCTGACCTTGGGGTATTGGTTGACGAGGTACGCCACCATTGACAGGGGCCGCACAGGTGGCGTCGCAGGCAACTCTAGGCTCACTTGTACTCGATCAACCGCGCGGGGCCCTTGCGCCAGCGCGCCCAGAGGTACTGGACTACCCCCTGCGCCTCCGGGAAGCGCCCTACCACCAGAAACACGGCCTGCGTCCAGGGAGCCCGTTCACCGCGCACGGCACGCACGACACCCAGACGGAGAATCTGCATGGGAAAAGCCAAGCCGGCTAGGGCCGCCAGTGGATGTGCAACAGAGCCGGCCACGACCAGCAACGGCAGAACAATGCCCCAGATTACGGCACGTCGGGTCTCTGCCACATAGTGTCTCTCGGGACTGGTGCCATGTATCGCCATACCCTGCGCGAAGGCGAATCCCGAACGCCGTGTACGCTGCCACCATTGACCAAAGCGGAGCATGTTGGCGTCGTGCAAGGCCATGGGGTCGGCCACGTGCCAGATCTTCCAGCCGCCCTGGCGGAAACGTACACACAGCTCAGGCTCTTCACCCGCAATCAGTCCCGCGTTGAACCCGCCCACATCTCTCAGCGCATGGACGCGCATCAGGGCGTTGCCCCCACAGGCACGCACCGCGCCGACCGGGACATCCCACTCAATGTCGCAGAGGCGGTTGTAGACCGAGGCCTCAGGGTGCCGCTCGTTCAACCGCCCGCTGACTGCGGCCACTTCGGAGTGGGCCGCCATGAATGCCCGCGCCGACTCCAACCACCCCGGAAGCAACTCGCAATCGCCATCGATGAATTGAACCCATTGCGTCTGCGGGTTCAGGGCCAGCAAGCGGTCCAGGCCCGCGTTGCGCGCCCTCGCCGCAGTGAACGGAATGCTCATGTCCAGGCGAACCAGCTCGGCACCGAAATCGGCCGCCCACTCGGCGGAGCCGTCGGTCGATCCCGAATCGACATAGACCAAGGCAATACGCTGCGCGGCGGCGGCCCGCAGGCAGCGCTTAAGGCGCTCGCCCTCGTTGCGCCCAATGGCGACCAAGCCCAAGTCAGTGTGCGACGGCACGCTCACCGAGCCGCCCCCATCAGGTAGGCCCGCGCCGGCTCGGTCCGGTGCAGCCTGGCCCACGACACACCCAGCCCGACCAGCATGTAGCTCAACTGGGTCACGATCACGATGCTGCTGGTCGTCGCCAGCACCAGCATCGCGGCCAGCACCGTGGCGATCAGGCATCCGGCCACACGGCCACCTTCGGCCAAAGGCCCTTCGCGCCACCTCAGCTGCAGCAATGACCAAAGCACCGACAAGAACACCCCGACGAACAGAGACAGGCCGACCACGCCGCTGTTCAGCGCCACCGCGATGTAGGAGTTGACGATGTCAATGATGCCCTGCCCTTGCCGCATTTCTTCCATGTGGGCCAGATAGCCCGGGACACCGAATAGTGGACTCTGGGCGATCAGCGCCAGCGCCACCTCGATCAGGCGTTGCCGGTACTCCACGTTGTCGCTTTCGGTCTTTCCGATGAACGGCAACAGGTCCAGGAACACCCGCAACTGCGGCACCACAGCGGCCACGCCGACCAAGAACGCCCCCATCATCACTAAGGTGGCCAGACGCCGCATCGGTCGGGCTCCCGTGAGGGTGACCAGAAGCAGCAGCACGATGGCCCCGACCCAGGCACCGCGCGCCAGCGCAGCGACCAAGCCGACGGCCAGAGAGATGTCACCGAGCACAACCATGCCGGGCCGGACGACCTCGCGCCGGACGCTCAACCACAGGCCCAGCGCCAGCACCAGCGCGAAACCCAGCATCAACGAGAAGCCGGCCGCTGCCTTGGCCCGAAGCAGGCCCCCGCGGATGATGAAGACCGACATGTCCCATTGGACTCCCCATGCGGCAGACACCGAGTCGTAGAGTGGCCAGTGCAGAACCGCCTCGAACGCCGCCACGGCGCACATCACCAACATGGTCACCACGAAAGCACGCACCACTTGGGTGAACTCGCTGATGCTAGCGACAGCGCGCGAAAACAGCCAGTATGGCATCAAGGTATCGACAGCCAGCACGACGCCTTCGCGTAACAGCACCGTCATCGATACGTTTGGCACGATCAACCCCAACTGGAGCAGAAAAAAACCCAACACGAACCAGTCTGTTGCCAACCCCAGAGGTCGCGGGCAACGTTGACCAAAGGTTATGCCAGCGATGAGGCTGGGCACAAGCGCCAGTGTCAGCACCCTCAAATGGGTGACCTCCAGGAATGTTCCGATGCCCACGGCCCCAGGCAGGTAGACACCGACATTCGGAACCGCCACCGCCAATCCAGCCCACAACACAGCACCGTGTCCGGCTTGCAGTTCATGCTTCATCTGACTCACGAAGACGATGACTGCTAGCATTACTGCATAAGACCAGATGTTCGGCGAGGCGAACGCGGCGATCGTCACCAGCAGGAAGACCAACCGGGCATGGTGGATTTCGCCTCGCGCGCGGGCCGCAGGGAAAGCCAACCCGGCCAGCCAGAACGTGACAAGCGCCACGGTGAGAATGATCGGCAGCGCCTTGAGGTACGACAGCATGAAATGATGGGGGCCTACCTGCTTGTGTTCGCTGATGAGGGTAACTCATCTGCCAAGGCACCTGACGCGTGCGAGCGACAGCCTGCGTGCCAAACTGACAATGCCAATGAACAGCGATTCCGCCTCCTCCGGGCATCACCCCAGACCGCTTGGGGAACGCGTCGGCCATACGGCCATCTGGATCGGTGTCGGCTACGCGGCGAATCAGGTGATTCGCTTTGCCAGCAGCCTGATTCTCACTCGGTTGCTGGCCCCGGAAATGTACGGCTTGATGGCCCTGGGAATGGTCATCATTTTCGCCGTCGTCATGATGTCGGACTTCGCGTTCGCCCAGAGCGTATTCCATAACAAGCGCGGAGATGAGCCCCGCTTCCTGAACACCGTCTGGACCCTGCAGTTGATCCGTGGGGCGGTGCTGTTTGCGCTGATGAACCTGGCGGCCCTGGCGCTCAGACTGCTCCATGCCCACGCGCCGGGTTGGCTACAGGGAAGCTACGCCCACCCGGACCTGCCCGCCGTGCTGGCCATCTTGTCGCTGGTGGCGCTGGCCATGGCGTTTGAATCCACCAATCTGGTGCGGGCGCGCCGGATGTTGTCAATGGGGCAGGCGGTGCGCAACGAGATCCTGGCCCAGACCCTGACCACCATCGTGTCTACGCTGGCGGCGATGAAATGGCCGAGCTTTTGGATCCTTCCCGTGGGCTGGGTGGTTTCGTCCGGCACGGTGGCGCTGCTCAGCCACCTGAATCTGCCTGGCCCGAAGAACCGGCTCGACTGGGACAAGACCGCGGTACACGAGGTCTGGAATTTCTCCAAGTGGATCGTGCTGTCCTCGTCTCTGACCTATCTGTTTCGTGAGGGCGACCGGTTGATTCTCGGGGGGCTGCTGACCTCATCCGAATTGGGCGTCTACTCGATCGGCTGCCTGCTCATCACCGCGACCCATCAGGTGGTCATCAAGCTGCTGGGTTTTGTCGGCCTGCCGGCCCTGGCCGAGATCGCCCGGGAACAGCCACACCGCCTCAAGGAAATCTACCTGCGGTGCAGGCTGCCCATCGACGGGATGTGCGGGCTCGCCTCGGGACTGCTGTTTGTCTCGGCAGGCCCTGTCATCGGCCTGCTCTACGACTCGCGCTACGCAAGCGCCAGCACCACCTTGTCGATCCTGGCGGTGGGGTTGCTGGCGACCCGCTACTCGGTGATGGACCAGTACTTCATGGCCACCGGTGAAACCAAGCAGTTGTTCAAGCGCGGTCTGCTGCAGACCTGCGTGTTGTATCTGGCGGTCCCGACAGGGTTCTGGCTCAATGGCCTGACCGGCGCCCTCGTCGGCATTGTCCTGACGCAGATGTCGGTCGCACCGCTGATGCTACACGCCCAGCGCGCCCGAGGGTTGCTGGACTGGCGG
>CAYJEC010000369.1:0-4095 GCA_964369025.1 uncultured Ideonella sp.
CGCGAGCTGCATGCAGCGGCGGCTGCGCAGGGCCTGCATTTCGTCGACGCTCCGGTCTCGGGCGGCCAGGCCGGTGCGGTCAACGGGGTGCTGACGGTGATGTGCGGGGGCGACGCCGCGCCCTTCGCCGTGATGCAGCCGGTGGCGATGGCCTTTGCGAAGGCCGTCACGCTGCTGGGCGATTCCGGGGCCGGCCAGCTCGCCAAGATGGTCAACCAGATCTGCATCGCCGGCCTGGTGCAGGGCCTGTCCGAGGCCATCGCCTTCGGCCAGAAAGCCGGCCTGGACATGAACCAGGTGCTGCAGGTGATCGGCAAGGGCGCCGCCCAGAGCTGGCAGATGGACAACCGCGGCAAGACCATGGTCGAGAACAAGTTCGACTTCGGCTTCGCGGTGGACTGGATGCGCAAGGATCTCGGCCTGGTGCTCGACGAGGGCCGCCGACAAGGCGCGCGCCTGCCGGTCACGGCGCTGGTGGACCAGTTCTATGCCGACCTGCAGGCGCAGGGCGGCGGGCGCTGGGACACCTCCAGCCTGATCAAGCGCCTGACATAACGCTGCCAGGCCCGAGGCTCAGGAGAACGGTTGGTGCCGGTACTCCGGCACCGGGTGCGCCATGTCAGTGTTTCGCTTGCCAGGCCTGCAACTCGGCCTCGGTGATCGTCTCGAACACACGCACCACCTTGCTCACGCCGCTGACAGCACTGGCCACCTGGGACGCCTTGGCGGCTTCGCGCTCGGTGACGCGGCCCATCAGGTAGACCACGGCACGCTCGGTCACCACCTTGATGGCGGTGGCCTGGATCTCGCCGTCGTCGACCAGCGCCGCCTTGACCTTGCCGGAGATGATGGAGTCGTTCGAGCGGGCGGTGAGTGACGCGGCGCCCATCACCGCCGTCTCGTTGACCGTGGACCGCACGTTTTCGATGGAAGCCACGGCCTGTTCGACGGTGGCACGGTCGGCATCGGCCGGCACCTCGCCGGTGATCAGCACCATCCGGTTGTAGCTGGTGACGTTGATGTGACCGCGCTCGCCAAGCACGCTGCGGATCTTCGGGCCGGCCTTGAACTCGATGGCCTGGTCCTCGACCTGCGCGCCCGACGTGCGGCGGTCGCTATACATCAAGGCGCCCGACAGGGCTGCGCCGCCGACCAGCAAGGGAGCGCAGGCCGACAAGGCCAGGGTGGCGGCCAGGCCAGCGGTGACAAGGGTGGTGCGTCGGTTCAGCATGGTGTGAGAGTTCCTGTGTGTGCGGGCGTTCAGACCGGATCGTCCGAGTCGCCCAGCAGTTGGATGTCGATGGCGTCGCACAGTGCGTGCAAGGCCAGCAGATGAAGCTCGTGGACGCGCGCCAGGCGCTCGTGCGGCACGGCGATGCAGACGTCGGTCTCGCCGAGCAGCGAGGCCAGCGCGCCGGGCTCCTGCGCACCGGCGCCACCGCCCAGCAGCACGACGCTCATTTCCTTGGCATGAGCCTCGTGGATCGCCGCACGCACCGCGGCGTCATCAGCCAGCGCGCAGCAGGCCACCAGCAGGTCGCCCGGCTGCCCCAGCGCTCGGACCTGCAGCGCCAGGGCCAGACTGGCATCGACCTCCGCACCGCCCAGCGGGAACACCGGCTGGGCGAGCGAGGGGCCCAGGGCCAGTGCAGCCAAAGGGGGGCGCTCGCGCTCGAACCTGAGCATCAATGCCGAGCACAGCCACTGGGCCAGCCACTGGCTGCCGCCCTGGCCGCAGGCCAGCAACTTGCCACCCGCCGTCAGGCAGCCCACGGCAGCCTGGGCGGCGTCGGCGATGGGCCTGGCCAGGCTGTCGGCGACCTGATAGGCCAGGTCGGCGCTCTCGAAAAACTGCTGCTGGATGCGGGCTTCAACCATGGGCGCCGATCATACGTGGGGCACCTGGCGCCAAGCCGCGGGCCTCAGCCGAGCGCCGGGCCGTTCCCAAGCCGGCTGAGTACCCGCTCGGCGGGTGGGGCCGGCAATCCGGCACCGGGTGCCCCACCTCAGCCGAGCGCCGGGCCGCTCCCAAGCCGGCTGAGTACCCGCCCGGCGGGTGGGGCCGGTAACCCGGCACCGGGTGCCCAATCTCATCCGGCGTCGAAGGCCCCCGGCAGCCACTCGACCTGGCTGCCGTCGATCGCCAGCACGTCGAAGCGGCAGGGCGGTGGCGAGGGCAGCCGCAGCAGGTAGTGCTGCGCGGCAAGGATCAGGCTGGCGCGCTTGCGGGCGGTGACGCTGGCAGCCGCACCGCCCCGGTCGGCCGAGGCACGCGCACGCACCTCGACGAAGACCAGGGTGCCGTCGCGGTCGCGCAGGATCAGGTCGATCTCGCCGCCGCGCCGGGACGGCCCGCGGGCGACCCGATAATTGCGCTCCACCAGGCGCAGCCCCTGCTTCTGCAGGTAGGCCAGCGCCAGCGTCTCGCCGTCGACGCCTGTCTGTGATCGGCTGGACCTGAACATGAGCTCCCCCACCTCTCCCGCATCGACCCTGCTGCACACTGCGGCCCTGTTGGCGGGTGGGCAGAGCTACCCGGCCGCCACGCTGTATGTGGTGGCCACGCCCATCGGCAACCTGGCCGACTTCAGCCTGCGCGCGGTGCATGTGCTGGCCCTGGCCGACGCCGTGGCCTGCGAGGATACCCGCGTCGGTGCGGGCCTGTTGCGCCACCTGGGCCTGGACAAGCCCCTGATCGCCCTGCATGAGCACAACGAGCGCAGCGCCGCCATGCGGGTGCTGGAGCGGCTGGCTTCTGGCGAGCGCGTGGCCTATGTCAGCGACGCCGGCACGCCGGCGATCTCGGATCCTGGCGCGGTGTTGGTGGCGCTGGCGCGCGAGGCGGGCCACCGCGTGCTGCCCATCCCGGGGGCGAGCAGCGTGGTCACGGCGCTGAGCGTGGCGGGCCATGAGGCCGGGCCGGCGGGCTTTCACTTTGCGGGCTTCCTGCCGGCCAAGGGCGCGGCGCGAACCACAGCGCTGGAGCAGGCCCTGGCCCAGCCCACCGCCTGCGTGCTGTTCGAAGCGCCGCACCGGGTGCCGGCCCTGTTCGATGCACTGGCCGAATGCGCGCCCGAACGCCAGGTCACCGTCTGCCGTGAACTGACCAAGCAGTTCGAGCAGGTCGAGACGCTGCGTGCCCGTGCGTTGCCGGGTTGGCTGGCGGCCGACCCGATGCGCAACAAGGGGGAGTTTGTCATCGTGCTGCATGCTGCACCGCCAGCGCCGGCCGAGGCCGCGGACGACTCCGGCCTGGACGCGGCCGCACAACGCGTGCTGGGCGTCCTTCTGCCGGCGCTCCCGCTGAAGCAGGCCGTGGCGCTGGCCGCCGAGATCAGCGGTGCGCCGCGCAACGCCCTGTACGCCGAAGCGTTGCGGCTGAGGGAAGCAGGGCGCGACGAGGCGCCCTGAGCGGCATCACTTGCCGGTGGAAGGCGCACTGGCGCCGTCATGCTTCTGGCGATGGATGTCCTTGCCGGCCCGGTCCTGCATGTGGCGGATCCGGGCGCGCTCCTTGGCAGAAACGCTGCCGTCGGCTTCCGCACGGTTCTGGGTGCGGTCAATCAGCTTTTGCTCGGCCTTCAGGCGGCGCGCCTCGCGCTTGGTCAGCTCGCCGGATTCGCGGCCTTGCTTGATGCGGTCGGTCTGGTTGGCCTCGTGCTTGTCGATCAGCGGCGTGTTGGTACCACGCGCCGGTGCGTCCGGGGTGGGCGTGCCTGCGGGCGGCGTGGCGCCCTGAGCGAAGGCGGTGGAGACGGCGGCAGCCAGCGCGGCCGCGGTGAAGAGTTGACGGATGTTCATGGCTCGAAGTCCTTCTGGAGTGAGGTGTCCGCTGTTTCCGCGGCACTTGCAGACAACGCAGCGGCAAGGCCGCCAGCCGACAGGGATTTGCAAAGCCATGTAAAGGCCCGCCTGCCTACAATCGGCCGATGATCGCACGCGAACCCACGCTCGAACGCCTGGCAGTGGCCCACAGCCTGCTGCTGGAACCCTACCAACTCGACGAGGCCGCCCTGTCCCGCGCACTGGGCACCATTGCCGAGCACCGCGTCGACGACGCCGACCTGTACTTTCAGTACACCCGGCACGAGGGCT